>CAYWIG010000031.1:0-10811 GCA_964458295.1 uncultured Myxococcales bacterium | reverse complement strand
CGAAGTCTCTCTCAAACTCGACAGTCATCTTCTGCAGCTCCACAAATTTCTGCTGAAAGACCATCTCCTTATCCTTCAGTGCCTGAGCCGACAGGATCAACCTCTTCTTCTCAAGTTCATCTTTGAGCTTTTTGAGATCATTCTGAAGAATCTCGAGTTTCTGTTTTTTGGCCTTACCATCAGCTTCGAGCTTAGCTTTGGCTCTCTTACCCTCGTTGACTTCATTCAAGGCCCTGTTGAGATCCACATATCCTATCTTTGAGGAGCCAATCGATGCCGACGATGTACTTTTCTTCTTTGCCTCGGCAATTGTGACTAAACCGATGACAGCCACTGCTACAACCAGACTAACCACTTTCTTCATAACTCTAACCTCCTGTTTTTATGGCATATTTAAAAAATCCGGGAATGTATAATATATATAGTACTGGAATACAAGCGAAAATACGCGGAATTTAAAGTATATTCCAACTATACTTTAAAAGTCATCCCCGCATGCTCTAAGCGGGAATCCAGTATATCCAATGCTGGATCCCCGATTAAATCATTCGGGGATGACACTGAACTCATATTTATCAGATTCCTTAGAAGAAATTACCGATGGTGAAGTTGAACACCACGCTATCCTCTCCCGCCTGCCTGTTTATTGGAAAGCCCCACTCAAAGCGCAACGGCCCCATCGGTGAATTCCATCTGAGTCCAAAGCCGTAATCCATGCGCAAATTCCTGAAGGAGTAGTTTTGATCCTCCCCATATGCATTTCCTGCATCGAAGAAGGCGACGGCACGAATGCCCGCTTTGTCGTATATCGGCAATTCAAGTTCCGTTACGAATAGCAGCAGCTTGTCACCGCCGTAGACGAAGTTCTCCTCCTTCCCAGATATCGACTTTGGAATGCGCAGTTTCGGACCAACAGAATTTGGATAGTAACCTCTGAGTGAGTTCACACCTCCTGTGAAAAATCTTTCAAAGAGGGGTACCGGTCTATCGTTTAAACTCTTGATGTATCCTACCCTGAAGAACTGTTTGAAGATGATCGACTTCCAAACCGGTTGATAGAACATGGTTCTGAAATTTACCCTGTAAAAATCGTTATCACCACCCAACTTAGTTCCGGAGACCTCCTGAACGGCGGCGTTATACAGTCCTTTCGTCGGGAACAACCTGTTATCCCTAGTATCCCTGCTGAGGGTTAGGCTGATTGCGGATGTCAGACCACTCGAATTCTGCCTGAACAGCTGAGGCACCGTAAAGCTAAACGATCCAACCTTCACCTGTTCAACCTGATATCCCAGATATGCTGCAAAATTATCGAAGAAGCGATGACCGAGCGTCAAATCACCACCTGTCGCCTCTCGTTTAAAGTCAGTATAGTGATATGCGGTTCTGTAAACAGAAAAGCCGGCAAGCCAATTCGTGTCGAGAAAATATGGATCCGTGACGGACAACATAAACATCTGTCGTATCTTCGACAACTCCGCGGAAACCGATGTCGCGATACCGTACCCCAGGAAATTGTTCATAGTGACCGATGCATTGAAGATGAATTTTTCAACCGATGAAAACCCAGCTCCGATGTTGAAACTCCTAGTCGACTTCTCCTTGACGGTCACGTTGAGCTCCATCGAATCATCGCTGGTTCCGCGAGGTGTCGCAAAGTTGACCTCTTCAAAGAAACCGAGGCGCATCAGATTTTCTTTGCTCTTCCTGAGAAGCCTTTCGCTATATCGATCATTCTCCTTGAGCTCGAGCTCACGCCTGATGACCTTGTCGCGTGTCGTCGTGTTGCCAAATATATTTATCCGCTCGATCTTGATCCTCTCCCCTTTGCTGATGTTGATATGTATATCGGCGGTCAGGGTTTCATCATCGGGTATGGTTTGAGGAACGATATTCGCGTAGGCGTAACCTTCATCACCATATCGATCCGTGAGGTTCATCAAATCCATATCCAATATTTTTTGCGAGTATATGTTTCCGGTCTTGGTCTTCAGGGCCTCGGTTAGTTCCTGTCTAGTCGTCAGGATATCACCATCCAGCGTGACGTCGCCTATTCTGTACTGATCCCCTTCGTGAATTTGAAACGTAATGAATATGTATCGTTTATCCTTCGAAATTGTAGTCTTCGGAGGAGCGACCTTCACCTTGACGTATCCGTGATTGAGGTAGTGATATGCCAACAGGAGCATATCGTTCCTGAGCATCTCCTCATTGTACTTACCGGAACTAGTTAGGAATGATAGAAATCCCTTCTTCTTCGTTTTTACAATATCACGTAGCTCATCATCGGAAAAAACACTGTTACCAATGAACATGATCCTTCTGACAGCGACGCCCTGATTTTCTTTGATATCAAAAACCAGTTCGGCCTCTTCGTCGCCTATCGTCTCGATGTGATAATCCACCTCGGCGAGGTAGTACCCCTTCTTCGCATACGCCTTTCGAATATTCTCCATCGACTCTGCGACATCCTTCTCATCGAGGACACCATAACTGCGTTGAGTCACCTCCGATAGAAGATCATCCTCCTTGAGCTTCCTATTACCTTCGAAAGATATCTCAGCTATGAGTGGTTTTTCTACCAGGACGTACGTTATCTTAACACCGCCAGCAACGGGAGTGCTCTCCACCCTGACGTCTTGAAATTGACCGAGTTTAAACAGATTCTTGATGTCATAATCCACTGCATCTAAGTTTAATCGCCCTTCCCTCCTGAGGGTGATACTCTCCCGCAGAGTCTCCTCCGGGGTCCGCCTGTTGCCCGTAAACTCTATCTCCTTGATTATCGGTTCAAGGGCCTCGACTGGCGCCGGTAAAAAGGAAAGCGCTATTGCGAGAAATGCAGCTGCTATAAAAAATTTAAACCTACTCCCCCGATGTTTCATCTAAGTTCCTCTTATGTGATCCATTTTCTTGAGTACGCCTCCGGTTAGCTCATAGACGACATCGAGGCATCTGATCAAGTCTTTATTGTGCGTAACGATAATAACGGCCATGCCGTTCTTCCTGTTGAGCTCCATAATATAGTTCCAGACCATCTCCCCGCTGGCGCTATCCAAATTGCCGGTCGGTTCATCGGCCAATATCAGCTGTGGCTCCATAATCGTTGCCCGGGCAAGTGCGACCCTCTGTTGTTCACCCCCTGATAACATCGAAGGCCTATGCTTCAACCTATCGCCGAGACCCACCGATCGAAGTGCCTCAGATGCCCTCTCACCCGCCTCTCGCTTTCTGCCACCGGCGATTAAGACAGGCATCATGACATTCTCGAGAGCTGTAAATTCTGGCAATAAATAGTAGAACTGAAAAACGAATCCGATCTTCCTGTTTCGAAAATCGGCCAGTTCCTGATCGCTCAATCCATCCAACTTCATGCCATCGGCCAGGACCTCTCCCTCGGTTGGAGTGTCCAATCCTCCGAGCAGATGTAGAAGTGTAGACTTCCCTGAACCCGAGGCGCCGTATATTCCGATACACTGCCCCGCATCCATGCTGAAGCTCAAACCATTCAGCACCGAAACTGGTTTGGCCATATCTGAATAAATTTTTGCAAGCCCCCTAGCTTCTAGAAAAGTCATTCACAATTCCTATCTAGCCCTGTTCAGTCCCGAAGCTATCTGCTCATTAGCTAACTTTCGTGAAGCCAAAACAGATGTTAAAAATCCAATGCCGATGCAAAGGATCGCTATCATGCCACATATCGGTATCGAAATGTCAATAGGTAGCGATTTTATTAGATATATCTCCGCTTCAAGGGGGATCAGTTCGAAAAATCCGATCGCAAAAGCCATGATCAAACCCGCGCCGACACCTATCATGGTTCCAACGAAACTGATCTTCGTGCCAGCTCTCACGAAGATATCCTGTATATATTTTTTGGATAGCCCGATCGCCCTTAGAACGGAGATCTCATGAAGTCGATAGATTGTAGTGAGAACCAACACAGCGACGATGTTCAATGCTGCAACGACCACCATAATACCCATGATGATGCTGGATGCAAACTTCTCCAAATTGACGGCAGCGATGATATCCTCGTTTAACTCCTGCCAGGTGGTAGTCTGATATCTTGCGCCCAGTATATCCTCAACTTTACGGGCCACCACTTCGGACTTTAATGGGTCCTTTAATTTTAACTCAAAGCCAGTCACGCTCCCTTCATCCATTTTGAACAATTTTCTGATTTGTGGAAGCGACATCAGGATAAACTGCGAGTCATAATCAAAGATGCCTGACTCAAAACTTCCCGCTACAGCAACGCGTACAAAGGCTTCGTCCGCCCTCTCGGGGATCATCAACTTTACATCATCGGTCCCTCCGAAAAAATCATGCAGGGAAATTCCAGAAATGACGGATATCGTACCATCGGAATTTGATTTCAACGCGTCCTTCAGCGTTACATCTTCAGATAGTTCTATTTTCATCCTGTTGACGTCCGCCAAGGTCTCCGTATCGATACCCTTGATTACCACTCCCTTTATCGCGCCTCCGCCTATCGCCAGTGCCTCCCTGTAGACAAAGGGAGTTATCCCTTCTATTCCCAGTTCAGGATTTTTTGCCAACTTATCGATAACCACTCCTGGATCGTCGATCTCAGCTCCGCTCATCACGACCAGATGTGAATTGAACTCCAGGAGCGCCTTGACATATTCCTTCTCAAATCCTCTCCCCACCGAAGTAGCGATAATCAAAGCAGCAACGGATATAGATATTCCAGCGATTGAGACTATCCGCATAACCCTTATGGAGTGTGGAAGCGTCTTCTGACAATTAAATCTGTTGCTTATGAAATTTATAAACGACATATTTTACTCATACCTCAAGACATCAATGAGGTTTATTTTAGCCGCTTGACGTATCGGATATATCGCCGACACGATAGCGATGGAAATTCCCAGCACCGCAAATGCAAAAACCACAAAAGGATCGAGCGTTACAGGCAAATACTCCAGATAATAAGAATCCGGAAGTTGTATCGGCCATTTTTCCAAAAACGAACACACGGTCACACCGAACAGAAGTCCGATGAAGGTGCCAAGCATTCCAAGGTACGCTGAATTATAGATGAAGATTTTAACGATCTCGCCGGGCTCCATACCCATCGATCCAAGGATGGCGGCGTCCTTCCTCTTTGAAGATGTGATGAGCAGAACCACCCCTGCGATGGAAAAAGATGCAATGAGAAGTGCCATGATCAGGATCAGGCTCATCGCAATCCTCTCCAGTCTCAATGCTGAAAAGAGCTTCTTATTTTGCTCATGCCAGCTACCAACCTCCCACCCCTCCGGCAACGTCCCCCTCAAGTCCTCTACAATCTCAGGTGCTGTTGAGGCATCGGCGAACCTTATCTGCCATCCCTCCCTCGCCTGCTCACCTAAAAGTTTTCTCGCCTCATCCTGAGGAACCAATATATATTTTGCATCATACTCATAAATCCCGGATGTGAAGACAGCGAGTACCGGAAGAGTCTTCTTGTTTGGAATGAATTCTCCGGTAGGTCCGATATCAGCAAGCGGCGCGATCAACTCGATATTGTCCCGAAACGATGGATGAACTACTAGTTGAGTTATGATACCCTTGCCGATGATAGCACCACTCCTCCCATCTATCCCTTCGCCCTCCGGGATAAAGAATTCTATATCCTTCATCACCCCGAGGTTTTGAAAATCGACACCCTTTACCTTAGCACCCTGTGCTACGATTTCACCGGTCGTTGTAGATTTGGCGATAATTTCACCCTCGACGAATGGTGCCACATCCCTAATTTCCTGATTGCCGAGGAGCGATACAAGATCATCCTTCGGCAGGGGTCTCGCTTCGTCGGAAACCATCCTGTAGGTGAGATGAGCATTGAAGCCTAGCATTCTGTCGGTAAGTTCATTTTTAAAACCGCGCATGACAGACATCACGACCGTAAGCGAAAATATCCCTATGGCAATGCTAGCAACTGCAACAATCGTAAGTAGAACTCCAAATTTCCCTATTTGACGAGAAAACAGATATCGCCTGGCTATCCAAGAAGTTAATTTCATGAATTACTTCTTTCTCTATACTTCACTTCCCAAGTCGTCTCAAGTTAGAAGCATGAAACAGGACGCATGAAGCAAGAGATCTTTATCATACTTCATGCTTCATACCTCATGTTTCATAGTCCCTCAATCGGCCTGTTTTCTTAGCTGAGGAAAGAGTATGACGTCACGGATCGATGGAGAATCGGTAAGCAGCATAACAAGCCTGTCTATGCCGATACCCTCGCCCGCCGTAGGGGGCATCCCATGTTCGAGGGCATTGATGTAGTCCTCATCAAAGTGCATCGCCTCCTCGTCGCCACGATGGAGGGCGTCTACCTGAGCTTTGAACCTCGCCGCCTGATCCTCGGGATCGTTCAACTCGGAAAATCCGTTGGCGATCTCCCTGCCGTAGATAAACAATTCAAAGCGATCGACGACTTCAGGATTCTCATCATTCCTTCTGGACAGTGGAGATACCTCGGTCGGGTAATGAGTGATGAACGTCGGTCGGATCAACTTCTCCTCAACCGTAAGTTCAAAGATCTCGGTCATAATTGCACCGAGTCCCTCATCCTTCGATTTGAGTTCATCGCCGAGCGACTTGGCATACTTCAACGCCTTATCTCTGGAGGTGAGAACATCTGGATCGACCTTGCCAATTTCGACTATAGCATCATGCATCGTATACCGTTTGAACGGAGCTTTGAAATCTATCTCCTGATCCTGATACGATACTTTCAAATCTCCTGTCACCTTTTGAACTACATCGGAGAGCATCTCCTCAGTTAGTTTCATAAGGTCTTCGAATGTCGCATAGCTCTGATAGAACTCGAGCATCGTGAATTCGGGATTGTGTTGAATCGAAATACCCTCGTTTCGAAAGTTGCGATTGATTTCAAAGACGCGCTCCAAGCCACCAACGACCAGCCTCTTTAGATAGAGTTCTGGGGCAATTCTCAAGTATAAATCCATATCGAGCTTGTTGTGATGCGTGATGAAGGGTTTCGCTGCCGCACCACCGGGGATCTGATGCATCATCGGCGTCTCGACTTCTAAGAAACTCCTCTCAACCATGAAATCTCTGATAGCCTGGATGATCTGTGATCTCTCGATAAATGTCTTTTTCACATCGTCGTTGACGATCAGATCGACATATCTCTGCCTATATCGCGTCTCGACATCGGTCAGCCCATGCCATTTCTCAGGAAGCGGCCTGTATGCCTTCGTCACGAGCTTGAAATCGGCCGCATTGAGGGTAAGTTCATCCGTCTTCGTCCTGAACATGACACCCTCAAACCAGCCAATATCGCCTACATCGAACTTCTTAAACAGCTTGAACAGTTCATCTCCAACATTCTGTTTTTGAACGAATATTTGAAGCTTACCTGTCCTGTCGCGGATCTGGAGAAAGGCGGCCTTTCCAAACGACCTTATCGCTATCACCCGGCCAGCTATTGAGCGCTTCGAATCGTCCTTTTCGAGTGTGGCTCCATCCTTATCATCATAATTCTCATGGATCACGGCGGTCGTAGTGGTAGGCTGAATACCGTTCACAAAGGGATTCACACCTTCCTTGCGAAGCTCCTCCGCCTTATCCTTTCGTACTTTGATATATTCATTGTCAGGTGTAGTCATACCCTCTCCTAAACTCAGATATTTCGGAATATATTGAAATTTCAGTGAGTTATATTTAGGAAGATGAGGAAGTCAAGGATAACAATGTAGACGATAACGATATAATGCTCCTAAAAATACCTTGGCTTCTATATTTGACGATTATTGAACTTCAACAGGCGGGACGACTCCCAGGAAATCGGCCGGATACCTCGCCATAACTACTGCCGCATAAGTAAAGTATGTTCAATTCAGGACCAAGCCGGGAGTAAAGCGCGCTTCATTCGCCACAAAGGACGTAACCAGCTGCGTGGGTTCCATGAAGCAAGTCCCCGACGCAGAGTTTTATAGAACCTATTATAAGCTCTGGTTACGGAATGATGTCTTACTATTGAATCCATTTGTTCCCAAGCCCACTGGCGTCTTCTCGAAAGTTGTGAATCGTAATCCCTACTCCTATCAAGTTCTCCATCAATCCTACTGAAACCCGTCGTACTATCTGCGTAGTGATTAACCTGTCCTCTAGCGTAATTATAACAGAAACTATAAAGAGGACCGATAACTCTCCTAGCAACCTCAATGTCGTTTGTGTAGAAGAAGATTTGTTGTAATCTTTTCAAGATTTGAGTTGGCCCCATAAATTCAAGAAGAGCCGTAAATAACCGCTCCCGCTCAGATGAATCATCCGTCTTGACCAATCTATCTATTATCCGCCTGGAAAGGACACCCGCCCTTATACCGATTGCACCGTCGATACCGACCTCTGTCAGCAAACCACTCCCTCCCAACAACATAGCTGCCGAAGTAGGCAGTCCTACGCTTGCAGCTCCAAACGCAGCAAGAGCGCCTAATATAGTCATCACTCCAATTCTTCCACCAGCAACCATACCGTCAAGAACAGGGAGGGTGTAGCCAACCGCATTGTCAATTTCATAAAGACTTGGCAATGTCATGACCGGTGCTGGAGCTCCAAATGTGGTCACTCCTAATTGAGCTTGATTCTTCACGGCGCAGCTTTGGACGAATGTATCTGTCTGTTGAAAACCTAGTGTCGGAACTGACGAAGCCAGTTTGAAACCTAGATTCAGACCCATACCACGAGTAATTCCAGGTTGCGTATACGCACCTGAAACAAATGATCCTATTAATCCCATAATTATCCCTTTAATAAGATTATGTTGCTTTCAGCTTCGTTATCGGAAGCTTAACAAAACTGTTGCTAACTTTTTGATTCAGGTGATCACTGAAACTCTAACAGATATTTCTTAATAAATTCGTCTAGTTCGCCGTCTAGAACGGCATCAACATTTCCCTTTTCAACTCCAGTTCTATGATCCTTCACCATGCGATACGGCTGCAGAACGTATGAGCGAATCTGTGATCCCCACTCGATCTTCTTCTTGTCAGCAGCGAGTTTGTCCGTCTCCTCCTGCTTCTTCTGCATCTCCAGCTCGTAGAGCTTCGCCTTGAGTAGGCGCATCGCAACTTGCTTATTCTGATGCTGACTCCGTTCATTCTGACACGCGACGACGATGTTCGTAGGAATATGTGTGATCCTCACCGCCGAATCGGTCTTATTGACGTGTTGGCCTCCAGCACCACCAGCCCGATAGGTATCTATTCTGAGATCATCATCCTTGATTTCTATTTCAATATCCTCATCAACATCAGGCAGGACGAATACTGATGTAAACGACGTGTGCCTGCGCTTGTTCGCATCAAATGGAGAGATTCTTACGAGGCGGTGAACGCCATTCTCGGCTCTCAGATATCCATATGCGTATTCACCCTGAATCGTTAGCGTCACACTCTTGAAACCCGCACCATCCCCGGGCGTAAAATCGACAATCCCACTTTTGTATCCCTTTGAATCCGCCCATCTTCTATACATCCGGAGCAACATATCCGCCCAATCACACGCCTCCGTACCGCCCGCTCCAGCATTTATAAATAGAATCGCATCCCCGTGATCATGTTCCCCCGACAACATCCTTTGGAATTGTAGATCCCCGATCTTCTTCTCGGCCTTCGTAATTTCGGCTAATGCCTCCTCAACCAACTCCCCAGTATCCTCATCCTGCGAGAGTTCCAATATCGCTTCGACATCGGCTGAGGTCCTGACAAGATCATCATACTCCTTAACGATCCGCTGGAGGGACTCCCTCTCCTTCGTTAGCTTGCCCGCTTTTTTGGAATCATTCCAGAAATCGGTCTGACCTGCTAGATCATCAACCTCAGCAATTCTCTTCCTCTTTGAATCGATGTCAAAGATGCCCCCGGATGTCGTGTAACTTCTTTTGTATTGTTGCGAATCTTTCAGCTAACTCTTTACTCATCGATCCTCCATTTTATCTACAATTAAGAATTAAAAATTAAGAATTAAGAATCAAGAAATTTATAATAGAGAAGTACATCAATTCTTCACTCTTAATTCTTCATTCTTAATTTATTACGTCTAAAAGTAAATATAAGTACCACCACAACTCCTAGCAGCACATACGCAATACATGCCCACGCAAACCAATCTCCAAGCTTTGTATACGTGGTCATAAGATGCATTACGCCAACATTAACGACCATAGTAGCCTTAACGAACAATCCGGATTCCAATAAGATCTTTCCAGTTGGGCTGATTATTGCGGATATCCCCGTATTGGTTGAGCGCAAGAGATATCTTCTATTCTCGACGGCTCTAAATACAGAGAGTGCTAGTTCCTGATATGGAGCCGAGGTCTCTCCAAACCATGCATTGTTCGTTATGTTTAGTAGAAAGTTAGCCCCGTTTCGCACAGACCGTCTTGACAACTCCGGAAATACATCCTCATAGCAGATCAGCGGAGCAAAACTGAAGTTGCCAAAAGATATTGGAGAATTATCCCTCCCCGCCGTAAACGAAACTCCGGGCTGGGTAATGCTATCCACAAAGAAGAGCAAACTCCTCAATGGAATGTACTCCCCGAAGGGCACCATGTGGTTTTTATGATAGAGATTTAAAACCTCACCCTGTGCGTTGAACAACAGAGCGCTGTTATAATAATTTCCATCCTCATCACTCGTAACTGCACCCAAGAACGTATATGGCAGTGAACCGGACACACCGCCAGGGATTCCAATCCTATGCGGCTCCATTCTCTTCATGTCAGTTTTTAAATACAACGGCATAGCAGCTTCAGGCCATACGATGAG
>CAYWIG010000030.1:0-10922 GCA_964458295.1 uncultured Myxococcales bacterium | reverse complement strand
TTCAAGAAGCTCGCCGATGATGTTTTGAAAAAACGTACTGGCTCTGATTGGTTGCATGTAAGTGGCGATGAGGCACGAGGTGTAGTATCGGATGCGATCAATAGAGCCGTTGAAGAAAACTATTCCTTTAAGAATAAGACCGTGTTGATCACCGGTGCGGGACCAGGCTCCATCGCTGAAGCTATTCTGAAGGGCTTAATTTCGTCGGGCGCGAAGGTTGTCGTCACTACCTCCGGTCTCAATGAGAGCCGTTTAAAATCCTATAGAAAACTCTATCAGGAATATTCTTCAGCGGGTTCTGAGATGCATCTCGTGCCGGCTTCACAAGGATCGAGAAAGGATATTTCAGAGCTCCTGGATTGGTGTTTCGAGAAAGATCTCATCCCCGATATCCTTATTCCCTTTGGGGCGTATACGGAGAAGGTGCCGCTCAATATGGTCGATCAAGCGAGATGGTCGGCCGATATGAGGGTTATGCTGGAGGGTGTTGAGTGCCTGATAACTGGTATAGCCGATAGGTTGAGTCAATCGGATTTTGACAGAACTTGTGGTGTTCTCGTTCCGCTTTCACCGAATCACGGAACGTTCGGCGGTGACGGGGTCTATGCCGAGACGAAGCTTGCACTCGAGGCTCTGATACATAAGCGGTTCTCCGAATATGATTTCTGGGGAGAGAGGATGCGTTTGATAGGCGTCAGTATCGGTTGGACGAGGGGTACTGGCCTCATGAAGGGTACCGATTCGTTGGCGGGCGAGCTTGAGTCGAAGTATGGTATCAAGACTTTTTCCAACGAGGAGATGGCCTGGTTGATCACATCACTTCTATCGGATGATGTTTTCGATCTGTCCGACAGGGAGAAGCTGTTTATCAAAATTCATGGTGGGGTCGACGGTGTGAAGGATATCGCGCAGGCGTTCAAGGATCTGAGTAGCCAGGTTGAGCCGAAGTCCGAAGATACGGAGCAAACTTCATTTGAAAGAAAAGCCGGACCTGGTTGGTTTTCATTTCCCAAACCGTGTTTGAGCAAGCCTGATCATTTTGAAAAAACCGAATCCTCCTTCGATGATGTTATCGTCATTGTTGGGATGGGAGAGGTGTCGCCGTTTGGAAGCCATCGTACGCGCTGGGATTATGAGAAGAATGGCGAGACCTCCTTGGAGGCCTGTGTCGAGCTCGCTTGGATGATGGGCCTTATAAAATATGAGCAGAAGGATAACCATGTCGGATGGACCGATGCGACAAGCGGCGATCCTATAGAGGATTCCGATATAAAGACGAGGTATGAAAAACAGATCCTCGAGAATGCCGGAATCAGAATAGCCGATCCGGAGCAGCTGGATTTCGATCCGCAGAACACGATGGTATTGACTAACGTCGTGCTCGAGGAGGATTCGCTCTTCCCCGTTTCCTCGTTGGATGAGGCGAGACAGTTCATCAAACGAAACGAAGGATTTGCCGACATTTTCGAGAAGGAGAGCGGTTTTTTGGTGAGATTGAAGAAGGGTGCCGTCATCAAGGTTCCTAAATCCGTCAAGTTGAAGCGTTATGTTTCTGGTCAGGTGCCTACGGGATGGGATGCCGTTCGCTACGGGGTGCCGCGGGATATAATCGAGCAGGCCGATCGCAACACCGTCTTCAGTATGGTAGCTACGGCGGATGCGTTTCTCTCAGCGGGTATGGAGCCTCATGAACTGTATGAATACATCCATCCGGCACGCGTAGGCAATACGCAGGGTAGCGGGCTTGGTGGGATGCAGGCGACCAACGACCTCTATCACTGCCATCGAGAGGATAAGGAGCGAAAGGGTGATGCGCTTCAGGAGATTCTCATCAACGTGATGCCCGGTTGGGTCAATCAATCGTTCGTAGGCAGCTATGGTCCGACAGTTCCAACGGTTGCCGCCTGTGCAACGGCGGCGGTTTCACTCGGAGTCGGTTATGACCTTATCAAATCCCGCAAGGCCGACTTTGTAGTTACGGGTGCTTCAGACGATCTGAACGAGGAGGGTGCGATCGGTTTTGGTGATATGGGTGCGACAGCCGATTGTGATGAGATGCAAAAGAGGGGTATCGCCCCACGTCAGATGAGCAGGCCAAACGATAGAAGACGAGGTGGTTTTGTCGAAGGTCAGGGAGGCGGAGTTCTTCTGATAACGAGGTTGTCGAAGGCTGTGGAGATGGGATTGCCGATATATGCAACACTGGCTTTCACTGCGACACATTCGGATGGAATACAGACATCCATACCCGCACCGGGTCTGGGCCTTGAAAATATCGCCGATGACGATGCGGGTTTTAGCGGCGAAGCCCCTCTCGTAGCCGCATTGAATGAATTTAATCTAAAGGCGGATGATATCCGCGTGGTTTCTAAGCACGATACCTCGACAAATCTCAACGATTCAAACGAAAACGATCTGCATCAGAGAATTGCGAAGAGGTTGGGACGTAAGGATGGGAATCCAATTCTGGTTCATTCCCAAAAATCGATTTTGGGACATGGTAGGGGCGGTGCAGCTGCGTGGCAGGCGAACGCTGCCATTCAGATACTTCTGGATGGAGTTGTTCCGGGCAATCCAAATTTGGACGATGTGGATCCTTCATTCGAAAAATATGGTTCGATGACATTTACCGACAGAACCGTTCCTCTTCATAATCCAAAGGCGGTGCTCCTTACATCGCTTGGCTTCGGACATGTCGGAGCTGCAGTTCTCTTCCTTCATCCACAATGTGCTCTTAGCAAGTTATCGAAGGATAGCTGGAAGAATTATCAATCAAAGTTGAAGAAGAGGAACGAGCGCAGCATAAGAAGGGGATGGGAGAATATGTTGGGCGTCAGACCGATATTTACAGTAGGAGGTAAGGGATCATGAAGGGAATAGGCGTGGACATAGTGAGTATCTCAACTTTTACGGATCAGGTTCGGGATCGTGACGCCCCTTTTATCAGCAACAGCTTTACAAGGGGTGAGATTGAATACTCCTTCAACGCAATAAGCGAGCGTCCGGAACAGCACCTCGCAGTCAGGTATGCGGCGAAGGAAGCGGCTATAAAAGCGCTCGATCAAGCGAGGGGTGAGCTCTTTCAACCGCTCGGTCAGATCAACTATAGGAACATCGAGATCCTGTTGGATAGTTCTGGACGGCCTTATATGAATTTAACGTCTGAACTGAGGGAATATGCCAGCGATCTAGGCATCAACGATATCAAGGTCAGTCTTTCTCACGATGACGATTACGCAATAGCACAGGTCTTCATGGCGTGATATAAACGCGATGTTGGAGATTTATGTATAATAAATATTTGGGTATATCTAAAAACATTAAACGCCTTCTGATCGCAAATAGGGGCGAACCCGCGATGCGGGCAATTCGAACCTGTAGAAAATTGGGCATCGAATCCGCAGTCGTCTATTTCGGCGATGATGCGGCGAGCGATTGGGTGAGTGCGGCTGACTTTGCGTATAGGCTTTCTAAACGAGATGATCTCGATATAAATCCATACCTGGATGGGAAGCAGATCATCCAGACGGCGCTCGGTAAAGGTTGTCAGGCTGTATGGCCAGGATGGGGTTTTCTCTCGGAGGAGGCTGACTTCGCCCGTGAGACGAGCGAGGCGGGCCTGATCTGGGTCGGTCCATCGGCACATGCTATGAGTCTACTCGGCTCTAAATTGGAATCCGCGAGTTTGGCGCGTGACTGCGGTTTCGAAATTATACCGGAGATCCTACTCAAGGATGGTGAACAGCTTGGCGCCGATATCGATATGAATTTTCCAGCCGTCATCAAACCTGCGCTAGGCGGCGGCGGCAAAGGACAGGTTGTCGTTGGGTCAGAGGAGGAGCTTAGGTCAAATGTGGATGAGGTGACAAGGCAGGGTAGGACCTTGTACGGCAGTGGCGATCTTATCATTCAACAGTATCTGAGGGGCGCAAGGCATATAGAATTACAGATCATCTCCGATGGTAAGGGATTGTCGTGTATTCTCGGTGCGAGGGACTGTTCAATACAGAGGAGAAATCAGAAAATTATCGAGGAGGCACCCCCGGTAGCGCTCGATGAGTATCTGTTGGATTCTGCATCGCAGGCAGCGAAAAGGCTTTTCGAAAAATCCGAATATTCAAGCGCGGGCACCGTTGAGATGCTCCTGTATGATAATAATCTCTACTTTTTAGAGGTGAATACGAGGCTGCAGGTTGAACATACCGTAACTGAGGAGAGTATCAGGATATCGAACGGAGAAAGGCGTGAGAGGTTGGATATTTTCGCTGAGATGCTTAGCATTGCGAGCGGGCAAGCTCTGACATTTTCGGAGAATGATATCAGTCCTTGGGGGTATTCTGTTGAAGCCAGGATCTATGCGGAGGATCCTGAGGAAGGTTTTGTACCGACGCCCGGCAGGGTATGCTTTGTAAGATTTCCGGAGGGCGAGGGGGTTCGTGTCGACACCGCGATCGTAGGTCCCGAGGTCACGGTGAGTAAACATTTCGATCCTATGCTGGCGAAGGTGGTCGCTAGCGGTAAGACTAGGGAGGACGCCCTTCAAAGGCTTGTTGATTCCTTGAGAAGGACCGTCATCCTTGGTATCAAAACTAACATCGATTTTTTGCGACGCATAGCTAGCCATCCTGAATTTCACCGAGGGGAATATCATACGAGTTTTATCTCAGAGGCTGGGGCGTCACTGTCCCCCTCTTCAGATGGCATCCATCTGGCATGTTCTATCGCAGCGTCGATCGCATATATGAGGGAGCATGCGGAATCCTATAGGGCTATCGGTGATTCGGGCATCGTAAATCTAGAGGATGCATTGGGCAGGTTGTCCGATAGTAGAATCGACTATCAGGTCAGCGCAATGGGCGATGATTATGAGTGTGAAGTTTCAGAATGGGGTGAAGGTCAATTTGCAATTAGGAGCGGTGATAACCGGCTCTTTTTGGACATAGATACTATAAGCCCATACGTTTATACGGTCAGGGATTCACAGGGTAAGTCTCATGAGACCTTTATCTACACGACGAACGGTAAGTGTCAGATAGTACTGGATGGGGAATACTATCACCTGAATGTTTTGAAGGAGGGGGTTGGACCTGATAAGCGAGATCCTCACGCTGCTCCCTATGGGGGAAGGATCATAAAGGTGTGTGTGAAGGAGGGGGATGAAGTCTTGCCCGGAGATGAACTGTATATACTGGAAGCGATGAAGATGGAGAGTAGGGTGCGTTCCGTCTGTTCCGGTTCGGTCGATAAGGTTTTTATCGATGGTGGTGATGCGGTCGAGGCTGGTGAGGATGTTGTCTCCGTTGATTCAAATGATGTTGTTGAAAGCGAGCAATCCGCGAGAGGTGTTTTAAATCTCCAATCGCAGGATGATTTGAAATATGATTTATTCTCCAATCCCCATTCACTGATTGAGAAAAAAGAGGAGATCTATGCCAAATGGGATAGATGCTCCGAATTGATGAATAAGATGCCGGAGTTGTATTTTAAAGGATACGATGTCGCAGCGGATGCTGCAAATGTATCATTTGAGACGGTATCTGAGAAGGATCTGGAAGCCTCGGTGGGAATTGTATCGAGGACCGCCCGTTATCTGGTTGCTGCGATCAAGCTTCGAGATGAGGATATCGCCGACGATATTTTAAATTTAATAAAATATCCTCGCAAGCAAACCGCGGAAAAACAAATACCGAATCTATTTAAAGAGGCTATCCAATATTTCGGTGTGGCAAGCATCAGCAACCGAGACGAGCTCTGCAAGGTGTTACCCCGTATGCTCCTTTGGATACGAAACACGGATCCAAAGCACCTCCACGTTATGGTAGGATTAATCGAAAAACTTATCATGATTGGAGATAGGTCTGACGCGTTGGTCGATGCGATAGCCTGTCTGGTGAAGTCTGGAACGTTCGATCTTGAAAGCGATCTGAAGGATAAACTCCTTGGATTCCTGCGTCTGATAGATGTGAGGGAATACCACAAAATAATAATGCCGCCAGTTTCTCTGGATTATCTAGATGAGTACGAGATGCATCGAAGTAAACCCTTATCAAATCTATCAGACGATGAGCTTTCACAAATGAGGGATTGTGCACAGCATAGCGAGAGGTTGCACTATAAGGATGATTTCTCCTCGTTCCCCGAGTGGCTGGATTCACTTTTTGGACGATGGTTCGAAGGTTTCTATATGAAGGAGATGGCCGTAGGTCAGAGGGCAAAGGATGCGGGTATTAAGTTGTTTGAGTTGAGAAACAAACAGGATCCGAGGGACAAGCGATTGCTCGCAATCGCGCTGATTGAAAGGGAGGATAGGCGTGAAGAGGATGGAAGGTTGTTTCTACCGAACATCGAAAGAGCTGGGATTGAAGCCTATAGGAGTATAGCGCAATATGTTGCGCTGGGAGCCAAGTATCCATTCAATCACGTCTTCGTCGTTCCACCATCTGATCTCATTCTGCCGTGGAGGATGTCGGGTGGTGGAAGCGGTCTGTTTTCGCCGACTCAGATAAGCGATATTTCATCCAGGATCGCCGGTTTTGCGCGCAACATCCATGTCAGTGCAACTGAGGTTATACTCAATTTAGAGCGACAGGGCGAGGTGTTGAATCATATCTTAGAAATCAGACACGCCGATCCAGTGGGTATCATCAATAGACCTCCTTATCCTATCGCTGAGAGGATGCCAGAGCTCATGAAGGGGATGAAGGGGCAGCTCGATGAGAAACAGCACCGCCTCGGAAAACTCCTAAATGAGGATCGCGCACGCATACTCTTTGACGATGGGGAATATGAGGAACTCTTCTTTCCCGAGGTGGATGTCGTGGATGAATCGCCTGCTGGTCTCCGTGTATTCAGAGGGAAGGTCGGTGGAGCTGCGTCGATAGCCTATGCTGGGGATTTTCGAATCAAGGGCGGCGCACTCGGTGAAAGAGAGGGCAAGAAGCTCGCAGCATCCGTCGTATTGGCCTATGTTTCCAACGTTCCGTTGATAGGTATACATGACGGTGCTGGTGCGGATATTCGCGGTTCAGTCGCATCGCTCGGTTGGGCGGGCGCCTACTTCGGTGCGATAGCGAACACTGGTGGTTTTTCAAACGAGTCGCGCTTTTGGGAATGGTTTCATGGTCATCACGGCAAGGATTATTTTGAAACCGTCCTGGAGTCCTTCGGCTTTAAGTCGAACGGTGGTAAGCGGTGGATTGCCAAATCTCAATCGGATCATAAGCGTTATGAGAGTGAATTCGTGCATCTACATCTAAACCTGGGTGCTACTGTCGGCATGTTGGTCTATGGTGCCGCTATGTCCTCGATGTCCCTGATGGCGAACAAACCGCAGGCGTACAGGGTGCTGACGGGTGCTGGCACTGTGAGGAAGGTGACGGGCGAGGTTATCAGTAATTACGATCTCGGTGGTGCAAAGGTGCATTCGATGCATTCCGGAGATATCGATGTGGAGTTCGACAGCGAGGAGGAGGTGTTGGAATGCGCACGCAAGTTCGTCACATCGTTCGTGCATCAGGGTGAGGGAAAGAGTGGTATTCAAGTTCGTAAGGAATATGTCGCTGATCCAACGATTGATAGAGGGAAGATAGTTAAGGCGTTTGATGTCGATTCCTTCTTGGAAACAAAATCCTGTTTAAAGGGGACTTCAAACTTTCTGACCGGCTATGGATCGCTCGGTGGCATCATCGTCGGTATCGCTGCCAGCATGTCTAACTATGGGCTTAGAAATGCTGGAACTCTGAAAAAATTGTATGCGTCATATGCCGGTAGCCAGGAGTTCAATGCGCCGCTCGTTCTTATCGTTAAGGATAAATGGTATGGAATACCGGAAGGCGCTACCGCAGATGTGATGCACGCTAGGGCTGAGTGTGACAAGCTTTTCCCAGCTATCACCGTGCCTCGCATTTCCGTCGCGGTGGGTCCACGTTCGCTGGATGCGGGCGTTCATCAGATAGCGGATATCTGTTGCTATGTTGCCGATGGAACTGAATCCGATTACGATCGTAATCGCGCGAATGTGATGGCACATCTGCAGTACGAGAGCATCCAGGAATGCCTGGATGGCATCTCATATCTCCTGCCTTATCTCAAGGGAAGCGCTTCAAACGAAAGAAGTCTTGAGACGGATCGCGAGTTGAGTCTGCCTAAAGATTATTCACAGCCATACGATATTCGCGAGTTCATCGATGGGTTGGTGGATAGGGATAGCTTTGTAGAATTTTATGCTAGCGACGACCTACCTCTGGTGGTCGGTTTTGCATCTATGAAAGGCGATGTTGTCGGTATTATTTCTGACAATCCAAGTGTCAATGCTGGCGCCCAGACTGCGCATGCCTTGGGCAAGTTCACCAGGTTCAACAGAATATGTGAGCGGTTTTCCATACCGATCATCGAGCTGAACGATAGTCCAGCATTTCAGCCGGGAAGCAAGCAGGAGAGATTGGGTATTCAAGGTGAGGGTGGAAGATCCCTCCGAGAGGAATGTCTGGGATCGGTTCCCAAGATGGCGGTTACGCTCCGGCAGAATTATGGTGGACGCTATATACATGCCAATCTTAAGACGCTAGGCCCGGGCAGGGAAGGTCTGGTGTGCGAAGGTGCAAGGGTAGGGGTGATGGGTGCGGAAGGCGCGTTAGGAATTCTATATGGCAAGAAGTTAAACGCCCTCGATCCGTCGGAGAGGGAAGGGGCGCGTCAGAAATATCTCGCCGAGTATGTTGAAAAGAGTCTGAACCCAGAGACGGCGGTGAAGTTGGGCTATGCTAAAAAACTGGTTCCTCTGAAGGAGTTGAGAGCTGAACTATGTGAGTGGGTAGACGGCGTTTCGAATAATTCAAAGTAAAAAAAGCGTCCGACGCTTTTTAGAACTCCCTCTTCAATTCCCTGGACATCAGGATTTCGAAGGCATCCTTCGGCGCGAGACCTTCATATAATATCTTATAGATGTGTTCCATATTTGGGAGATCCAGATCCCTCCGTTCCGTAATCTCATGAACCGCTTTCGAGGTGGGAACACCTTCGGATACGTGCGGCGTTGACTTCAGAATGTCGTCGATCCTCTCACCCCTTCCAAGCCGGAGTCCGGTCTGGCGATTTCTTGAGAGGTCGCCCATGCAAGTTAGTATAAGATCGCCGATGCCTGAGAGACCTGAAAACGTCTGTGGCTCAGCCCCCATCTCTACGCCGAGTCTGATCATTTCATGCAGGGAACGGGTGATGAGACCCGCACGCGAGTTTTGACCGAAGCCCAGGCCGTCGGATATACCGACGCCGATTGCGATGATATTCTTAAGGGCGCCACCTAGCTCCACTCCCTTGAAGTCGGTGGATGAATAGAGGCGAAACCACTTTTGGCTGAGCGTTTCACGAACCCTTATAGCGACATCCTCGTTTTGACTGGCGACGCAGGTCGCCGTCGGCATCTTTAGGTAAACCTCGCGGGCGAAGCTGGGACCTGAAATTGTTGCATATCGCTGTAATATTTCATCCCCAAGGACATCGGAAAAAATTTGTGACGTCGTCTTTGCCGTCTCAACTTCGATTCCCTTCGCTAAATTTACGATTATACAGTTATCGGAAAGTAAATCGGCTGAGCTCTTTAGAAATGACCTGATGTGCTGGCAGGGAATTGCAAATATTGCGATGTTGGATCCATCGACAACTTCTCCAGCGTTAGACGTTACAAAAAACTCCTCAAGCTTTGCATCGGGAAAAAAGGTCGTATTCTCGCTTTTATTCCTGATCGAATTCACGACCTCCGGCTCCCTCGCCCAGAGCCTCACATCATGTCCAGCTCCTGCCAGCATGTTCGCTATGCACGTCCCGAAGGCCCCTGCACCGAAAACTGTGATTTTGTTCTCTTTCATAGACGATAAACTAATATCATTTATATATTATAGCAATCGTTATTGAGCTTTAACAATGCGGCGTATCTATTTAATATTAAAAGGATATTAGGTTCTCATCTGGGGAGGATGCAGATACTTGGCAACTAGATTAGATGATTGCCGAAAAGCGTCATATAATGAATAATAGCTCTACGATTGAGTTAATTTGCCATCTGGAGATCCTATGATTTGGTTTGTAGCACTTGCCGCAGTCGCTCTGGTCGGTTGCAGCTCCAGTAAGAAGAGTAATAACGATGGCGGTGATGTCGACCGTGATGCAGGATTGGATAACGATGGTGGAAATTGGTGGAGCGACGGTGGAATAGACAATAATGACGGTGGCAGGCCGGATGGCGATGGTGGTATCGATCAAGATGGTGGTGGTGTAGATCAAGATGGCGGTTGTGTTGATCAGGATGGTGGTAGGTTAGATCAGGATGGTGGTTGTGTTGAGCAGGATGGCGGACCATATATTCCACAAGGATGTAACACTCAATTCTTCAAACCCGGATGTAAAATCACTGATATCGATGCCTATGGAAAAACCGTTGCAGTCGTGTGTAGCGACCTTGTTCCTGGCCAGAATAATAAGGAATTTTTTATTGGTCAGGTTGGCGATCATATGCAGCCGAACAACCTTACCAGTTATAACGCCACGTTGAACTCTTTGGCGGCTAGTTATTCCGGTGGTCAGTCGGGGATGTTTTCTTTGGTTCCTCAACAGATTCAGAGGGGAGCTGTAGGTCTTTACGACGGTGAATATTATACGGTCTTTTCCGGTGATGGCCCCGTCTGTCTGAGCGGTATCGCCTTCAACATCGGTGGTTCAAAGTATACGAGTGTATTGGATGATTATGCATACCCGGCTCTAAATCAGGAGTATCCCCAGGTCAACTTCTGGAGACCTTGTGAGGTCCACTCTTCGTTGATTACCGAAAGCAACGGTGGATATAAGATGTGGTTTCCAGCAACCGTGGAGTCGACGCAGAATAAATTGGGCATATTGAGAGTCTACGACCTTCCTCCTGACACTCC
>CAYWIG010000029.1:0-11055 GCA_964458295.1 uncultured Myxococcales bacterium | reverse complement strand
GACGCATCCTCGTCCATAGCCTCAGTTATTTTGGTATTCGAAATTTCAAATTTGAGACCGGGATCAGCTGCGTCATATTCCTTCTTCAGCGATTCGCCGATCTTCATCGCCAAAGACTCAGCCTTTTCTGCATCCTCTGAGTTCACAACAAATCTCGCGGTCGCCTCATAGGGTATCACGTTATGCCTAGTTCCACCGTCGATGGAGGAAATCAAAACATCGACATTCTTAGACAGCTCGGAAAAGATTCTACTTAACAGTTTAATGGCATTCGCGCGCTGGAAGTGGATCACGAGCCCCGAATGGCCTCCAAGAAGATCCGATATCTTAATTTCAAAACCGGAACTTTTTTCAGGTACGCTCACCTTATTAAAAGGAACCTTCACCTCGAAATCAGTGGCGCCGGCACAACCTACGAAAAGAATTCCATCCTCCTCCGAATCGAGATTGAGCATGATACGCCCGTCTATCAGAAAGGCGTCGAGACCCTTGGCGCCATCCAGCCCCGTCTCCTCAGAGATTGTGAATAAAAACTCAAGGGGGCCGTGTTTCAGATCCTTCGCTTCCATGATCGCCATCGAAGCCGCTATTGCCACACCATCATCGGCACCGAGGCTCGTCTCTTGGGCTGTCACCCAACCATCTTCAATCATCGGCTTTATCGGATCCTTCGCAAAATCATGTTTGGAAGCTGGCACCTTCTCACAGACCATATCCATATGCCCCTGAAGGACTACTGCCTTTGTCGAACTGGAATTCTGCGCCGGTTTTTTTATGACGAGGTTGCCGACGGAGTCCGATACGGCCTCAAAGCCCAACTCTTTCGCAAATCCTTTCAAATATTCGCAAAGGGCCGTCTCATTTCCAGACTCGTGCGGAATTTTGCATATCTCATTGAAGTGATACCAGAATCGCTTCGGTTCCAAATCGAGAATGGAATTCGACATAGTGCCTCCAAGAAAACGTCTATTTGCTGCCCAACAGATCGACCGATATGCAGGCGATGAGCTCGATAAACCGCATCATCTCGTCTATATCGAGATATTCGTTAACGACGTGGAAGACATCGGCTTCGCCCGGGCCAAATCCAACTGCCGGTATGCCAGCTAAGTTGAAGGCCTTAGCGAAGGTTCCCCCGCCTATCCCAAACGTTTCTGGTTCGAAGCCCAAAATTTCTTTTGAGTTTGACTGTATTGATTTTACGAGAGGGTTATCGGGATCAACCTGATGTGGTGGAACATCACTCTCAACTTCAAATTCAAATTTTCCTCCATTGACCTTCTCCGCACAGGCCTTGAATTCCGAAATTATCCCATCCGCACTCTGTCCCGGAACATAGCGGATATCATATGTCGCCTCCGCCATATTTGGAACGTTGTTCACCGCACTTCCACCCTTTACGATACCCAAATTTTTGCTCGGTTTCTTGAGGACATGATGTTCGTCGTGCTTGAGTTCGACCTTCTCCATCTCAGAGATAAATGTGGCCAACTTCTCGATCGCATTTACTCCAAGTTCAGGGGTGGAGCCATGTGCCTGTTTGCCGATAGACTTAACGACCACGACCACCCGGCCCTTCTCTGCGACATCGATCATTTTCATATGCTCAGCAATATCGGGAATAATGGCAAAGTCAGGCTTTAGGTGCCCTTTGCTCGTTACAAACTCAATTCCGGGATCGGGCTCATCCTTCTCGTGATACTCCTCACCGGAAAGCGCTGCAAGCAGCAGCTCTCCCTTAAGCTGAACGCCCATATCTTTTAGCATCTCCATCGCCATAATACAGGCTACCGCCTGGCCCTTATTGTCCATCGTACCACGCCCATAGACCCTTCCATCCTTCTCCGTCATCGCCCATGGATCGGTATTCCAAAGGTTGGAATCACCAGCAGGTACGACGTCGAGATGACATCCAATACATAGCGACTTTTCACCTTCGCCGAGTTTAGCGATTATATTTCCACGACCCTCGAGGAGCTCATACACGTCATACTTGATACCAATCTTATCGAAATAAGGCTTTAGAACATCGATAACCTTCGACTCGTCGCCATTAAACGTTAGGTAGGGGTGATCCGCCATCTGTGCCTTTCCACAATTCACCGACTTTATGGCGACCATATCCTTCAGAAGCGCCAAGGCTTTAATTTGGATCTCATCCTTATGTTCCTTGAAATATGCGCGGATCTTGTCCTTCATATTAAAACCCCTTTCGTTTGCAGTTTTATTAGTGTTCGCGTGTTTGAGTTCCGCGTGTTCGTGTTGATAAAATTCTATTGGTTTTAACGCGAACACGTAGAACCCGAGCACTCGAACACTTGAAAACTTATAAGGCGAGAGTGGATATCAGATTAAAAGGGGAAGTCAAATTGGTTAATTAGTGCCTGAGTGCCTGAGTGCTTAAGTGCCTTAGCACAAGCCTCTCTCATTAATAATCTAAACTTCTAAACAATCTGATAACGGGAGATTTCATGAATTAGAGACTAAGGAACTCAGGAACTTAGACACTTAGGCACTTAGGCACTTAGGAACTTAGGAACTTAGGAACTTAGGCACTTAGACACTTATTCCCTACTCTTCTGAATATACTCAGTCAGATAGTCCTTCGCTTCGCTGACAGCATCGATAACGGTTTTACCGTTAGCGAGGTTTGCAGCTATCGCAGCAGCAAAGCGACACCCGGTACCCCTGGGGCTTCTGCCTGGAATGCGCTTAGCTGTGAATGAATGATATTCCTTTCCATCGAAGAGGACATCTACGGCATCGCCATCTAAATGCCCACCCTTCACGATAACCGCCAAATCGCCCTTTAGGGCACCCTTGAGACGCATCGCCTCCCTATGGATTACCTCCGCCGCCGTACGCATAGTTTCGAGGCTCGCCACCTGCATTCCCGCAAGCGCTGAAGCCTCCGATAGATTTGGAGTTATGACGGTAGCAAATGGAAGGAGCCTTTGACGATAGAAGGCGTATGCATCCGCCTCCAGAAGCGCTGCTCCGGAGGAGGAGTGTAATACCGGATCGACTATCACATGCGGTAGCTTCGCCCTTCTCAAAAACCAGGTGATCGCCTGCGTATTGGCCATCGTGGCGATCATTCCGATCTTCGCAGCTCCTACCTCCTTGTTCTTACATGCGGTGGATATCTGCTGGGTAAGAACATCGGCAGGGGTTGGGTGGATCGCCAGGAGCTCCTCGTCGTTTTGAGCGGTAACGGCCGTCACGGCAAATATACCCGCCACATCGTGATCCATGAAGGTCGCAAGATCGGCCTGAATCCCGGCACCTCCGGATGGGTCGCTACCACCTATTGCTAGAACTACTTTCTTTGCCATGTTTTCCGTCATTTTCGCACCCACCAACCAATTCAATTAAGAATTAAAAAAGAAGAATTAAGAATTATGGTACTTTTTTCATTATATAAGTAGTTCTTAATTCTTAATTCAACTCTTAATTCTTAATTCTTCGTTCTTAATTCTTCCGATAATCTGCTGAAAATACCCAACTTCAGTCTCGACGTTATCGGACTGAGATAGGGCTGAGATCATCGCAACTGAACTGACACCCGTCTTCAAAACATCCCGAATGTTCGTACGATCGATCCCTCCGATAGCTACCACAGGTTTGTCGACGGCTTGTACCAAGCTCTTTAACTTCTCAACCCCCTGCACGGGGTGCCCTGGACCCTTCGTCCTCGTCTGGAAGATGGCTCCAAAGGCTACGTAATCCGCCCCATCCTTTGCAGCTTCCACAGCTTCATCCACTGAATGCGACGAATGGCCGATGATGAAACCTTCGCCACATTTTTCCTTGATCTTTGAAACAGGCTCGTCGTTTTCGCCAACATGGACACCATCGGCCCCGACCTCCATCGCGACATCGGCATGGTCGTTGATGATGAATGTAAAATCATGTTCGTCTTTTAACTTACAGACATCGAGCGCATTTTCTAACACCTCGCCCTTTGGTGCATCCTTCATTCTGAGCTGAACGATCTTACAACCACCCTTTAGGAATTTTTTGACGAGCACCAACATGGAACCACACGGATTCCACTTACTGTCGGCGATAGCATATAAGCCTCTGATCTTGCTAACTTTGTTATTCATAGTCTCGCCCGAAGAAATTAAGAATTGAGAGATAAGAATTAAGAATTGATGTACTTTTCATTGCATACAAAAACTCTTAATTCTTAATTTAACTCTTAATTTTTCATTCTTAATTCTTAATTCCAAGTTCTTCTATCTTCCTTCTCAAGGTTGTGCGCGTAATTCCAAGGACGCGTGCGGCCTTCACCTGATTGCCGTTTGCCCATTCAAGGCATTGGGTGATCAGCGACCTCTCAACCTGATTTATAACGGTTTTAAACACATCCCTAACCTCAACATCGCCCAGCCGCTCGAAGAAATGTGCGATTTTTCTATCGACCATCTCGCCTAGCGCTATCGATTCGAAGCCGGAATGAACGAAGGCCTCGTGATCCCTCACCCCCTTTGGAGGAAAGTGAACTGCCTCGACGACGTTGTCTGGCGCACTCAGAGCGGCGTAGTATACGAGCCTTCGCATCTCAGAAGCCTCGTCATCCCAGTTGCGTCTTGCGATCCAGGCCTTGCCACTTTTTCCAAACGCCTTGTTGGGAATATCGAGGCGCTCGCAGCACTCCAGAAGGAGCTCCTCTGCCCTCTTTACGTTCTCCGCCCTTTTTCCCCATGGAAGCATAACCTGCTGATAGCAGGAGAATTCAGACGTTGCAAGCAGGAACGATGCTGGGTTAGATAACGTTCTGAGATTATTTAGGTCATCCGGATCGCCTAGTCCCGGGTCACCGCATTGACGGATATCAGATGTCTTGGAAATTAAAGGAAAAGCTAAAGACAAAGCTCGATGCTGAAACTGGCACAATCCACAAGGACTGGGGTGGAAAGTTATCCGTGTGCCTAGTCTACCCAAACATCTATAGAGTCGGAATGGGGAACTTGGCTGTTCATACGATATACCACATCCTCAACGAACGTGACGACATCGTGTGTGAACGGGCCTTCCTTCCTGATCCGGATGATCTCGGCGAATACGAAAAGAGCGGCGCCGACCTAATATCTCTTGAATCTCAGAAGGCACTTACATCCTTCGATGTAATCGCCTTCTCGATATCGTTTGAAAACGATTATCGAAATATACTACCCATCCTTTCGCTCGCAAAAATCCCACATAGAAAGGATGCTCGCAGTGAACATCACCCTCTTCTCATAGTTGGAGGCGCTGCAATCACTTTAAACCCAAAGCCGATTTCAAAAATCTTCGATAAAATAATTCTCGGCGAATTCGAAGCATATGAGGATGACATCCAAGATTTTTTTTCACGAACCACACACCACGAACCACACACCACCAAAAGATACTTAAGGGATTTAAACAAAACTCACACTCAAACCACAATTTATAACCATGGCGTGGAATTCGGAAAGATGCACCTCATAGAGGTGCAGAGGGGTTGTCCGAGAGGTTGTAAGTATTGCGCTACCCCTACCATCTATAAGCCTTTCAGATTCAGGAGTGCGCAGAGCGTTTTACGAATGGTCGATAACGGTTTAAAAAAACGAAACAGATTCGGATTGATCGGCGCAGACCTTCTCTCGCACCCTGAGTTCGTAGATATCGCTACGGAAATTCATGCGAGGGATGCAACATTCTCAGCATCATCCGTACGTGTGGATGCGATAGACGAAATTCGTGCACGACTCCTTGGCAGTTCAAAGCACAGATCCATAGCGCTCGGGATCGAAGCTGGGAGTGAAAGACTTCGAGGTAAACTCGGGAAAAAGACATCTGACGAACAGGTACTCTCAGCCGTCGCCCTCCTGGCCAGGCACGGCATGACAAAAATCAGGCTGTACTTCATGATAGGGCTGCCGGATGAGAACGAGGGGGACATCGCCGCAATAGCCAGCCTGTCTAAAGAAGTTCTTTCAACGATTCAAAAAAATTCTCCGAAGGGTGTAGGCCTTCAAGGTGTCGACATTACGATCTCCCCGTTCATACCAAAACTCGGCACACCCTTCGAAGGGATGAGCTTTGCCGGTGAAGGATATCTCAAACAATCGATAAAAAAACTAAAGGGACTGTTTAAGAATGAACGGGGGGTGACCCTTTCGCACGATTCCATAATAGAAGCTTCATCGGAAGCCTTTCTCGCCAGCGGAAATGAAGATACCTTGGGATTTCTTGAGGATCTTCACGGGGGCAGCAATCTAAGGAGCTCGCTCGCTAAGCATTTCTGTAAAAATTAACTATAAAAAACAATGAGATGAAGACTTTCCAGGTTCATGTTGACGCCCCAACCACACTGATGGTAGAGATGCCGACCTTATGAGAAAAAAGATCTTAAGAATCAGCACACTAGCTTTGATATTGGCACTCGTCTCCACCCTCTCGTATGCAAGGGGCAACAGATACTCCCATACGAAGGGGAAGGTGAAAAAAACGGAGGCGATGGCTACCGATATAGACCTGATGGCCGAACTCGCGAAGAGGTCACCTATCAATGACGTCTATGTCGTCCATTTTGTGATTGATGGCACCAATCTTGGCACCTTCAAAAAGGCTCTGAACAGCGGCAAGCTTCCGAATATCAGAAATTTATTTTATCAAAATGGCGCCGTCTTTGAGAAGGGACTCTCACTCTTCCCATCGACTTCGCAGACCGTATATCCTGCTTACATGACTGGACTCTTTTCAGGAAACGCCGGAATACCGCATATCGAGAGGTTCGATCGCGAAAAGTGGCGCGCAATAGATTATCTCAGCGTCTCCGATTATCGTAAGATCAACGACGACCTGATCAACCTCCGTGCTCTCTTAAATCCTGGAGTTGCAAATCTGGATACGCCGACTTCGATCTTCGAGCTACTCAAAGGCTATCCCACGGCTTCAATTTACAACAGCTTCTATAAGGGTGCTAGAATCGTACACCCCGACGTCCCGATAACGGCGCTTTGGTCTGCATACGTATCGGGCAGGGAGGAGCGCGTCGACGTCCTTGCGTACAAGGAACTACTAAAACTCTTCAAGGCCGACAAGTTGGATATACCCAGATACTCGATGGTAGGACTCTACTCCTCTGATATCAATGGCCACAAGTACGGACCGGACAGCAAACACGTCGAAGAGGTTCTCGTTCAGTTCGATATCTTCCTCAAGGATTTTATCGATCTGCTCAACGAGCAGGGCATCGTCGGCAAGACCTACATAGTTGTAACGGCCGACCACGGAATGCATGGCGCGGGAAAACTTTTCAAGTTCCAGGAGAAGCTCGAGAATAAGGGATTTGCGCTGAAACCGAAGAACCCCAAAGAGAAGAGATATGAGATTTTCGCTGCAGATCGTGGGGTCACATCCTCGCATCTCTACATAAAACGCGATGGAGGCTTCAAGCCGGTCGACGATGCCGACGTACTCAGAAAGGTTCCGACCAGATGGGGGGAACCGACCGACCTCATCGGGGCGATACTCTCTTTGGACGCAACAGAATTTCTGATCGCGAGGAACGGCGAAAGAAATGCTCGCCTCTTCAATTGGGAAGGGAAGATGGCGGAGATCAACTGTTTCAACATCGATTATACGGAACACTGCAGCTATGTCTTCGATCCACTCATGGGTGATCCACTCGGATATTCCTCTAACCCGAGGCTAAAACACCTCCTCGATGGAAGGCCTCACTCCACGCTTGAATGGAAAAGGGCTACCGCCGACGAACTGTATCCAGATGCCGTGGTAAACTTCGCTCAGATCTTCTTCGACGGCAGGGGTGGTGATGCATTCATCACAGCAAAGAGCCCCTATGGCTTTCGCACCGAAAAGAAGGGAAATCACGGAGGCGTCATCGATCAGGACATGCGCGTTCCGTTTATGATATCCGGCCCAACCGTCCCTGCGGGTAAATTTAAGACGGCACGCCCGATGGACATCTATGCCCTTCTTGTGGAGTGGTTCGGTCTGCACGTTTCAAACAAGAATCACGACGGCGTAAATCCATTTAAAAAAGTGGGCGGTGAAAATATTGACCACGTAAGACTCGCCAGCATGGAACAGATCTTTTCGAAAAGCCCACCCACATTCAAGATGATAGACGTTCCAAGGTTCGTGATCAAGGATGTGTCTCCCGTCGTATCGACATCCCATTTCGGCCGCCTCATACCGCTTGCACAGAGGGAGATGAAGAGGCGCCTTGATGTACTAAACGGCATCAGCGGATATCTTGACTCGCTGATGAAGCAAAAGGCTGGCAAAGGCGCCCTACATGTCGTCGACAAACGTTATCTCGATGATCATATTGATATCACGAAGAGAAATCAGGGATACGTAAGGCGGAGCATGATGATCATGGAGGATATACATAAGGTTCTCAAGAATTGCCGAGCTCCGAGATCCCATATCTGCCAAGGATTGTAATCCGATGTTGAAATTCTTCTTTCATAGATTCAGCAAGATGGTGATGTTGATGGAGGTTCTTGGCGCATTGATCCTGCCTTTCCTATTCTATAAAATATTTTTTGTAGAGGTGGGCCTGTTGGATAAATTGCTTTTCTGTATCATGTTACTCCTCTACATATTCATTCGACTCTGCGCGACCAGGAGATGGTATCCATCAGAAGCTCCTAGATACTCCGGAATCGAACTTCATTTCAAGAAGGCGCTCGTTCCTACGGGATACATCCTCGCCATCTGTGGTCTCCTCGGTTTGATTTTTAGCCCTACCCCTTTTCTGATAATCGAGATCGTACTGCTCACACTCATCGGTCACGTAAATGTCATATTGATTCATCTCCGCAGGAAGGATAACGATCCAACACCGGTCAATGCTTTCAGTGGACACTAATGTAAAATCTCAAATACCAAGCACCAAATTCCAAATAAATTCCAAATTTCAATTACCAAAAGACAATGCTCATCATGGGTTTTGTTTCGATCATTGGAATTTGTGATTTGTGATTTATTTGGGATTTGGAATTTGATATTTGGTGCTTAATTATGACGCGTCTATAATTGCGGCATTTACTATATCACGCTTAACGTTATGATATAATTGGCGTTTTAATACGTGTATTCCAATAACCACTAGACATCAATGACGCATATTGATAGATAACCCGCCATGCCGACTCTAGATGAATTCATAGTTAATTTCGGTTGGAAGGATTGGACTCTTCTTCTGGTTGCCATCTTCTCGATCGTACTCGCGAGAGAGGGAAAGAGAATTTTCAGGTGGAGGAGAAGATGACACCACGAAAATCTCAGCCGAGGCATAGCAAAAAAAAGGCTCCTGAAGGCAAGGATGAAACGATCCAGCACATCATGGCCGCTGGCAAGGAGATCCTTCTTGCGGCGCAGGGCGCCTTGAGATTTTGCAAAAACTATGTCGAGAGCACGCCTGACTCCAAGTCTAAACCGAATCTACTCAAATTTTTTCAGAATGCGATCAAGGTTGCAGATGATCTAGGAGGAAGCATTATCAAAACCTCCCCCGTTGCAGGGGTGGCTAAAGGAATGGCAAAGAACATCTTTGATTCGATGGAAAGTGAGATGAGTGAAAAGCCAAAGAGACGCAGAAGACGCACTGCAAAAAAAAGGAGTCCGAAAAACTAAGAATTAAGAGTTAAGAATTAAGAGTTAAGGTGCTTTGCATTAGAAAATTCTTAATTCTTAATTTAACTCTTAATTATTCATTCTTAATTCTTAATTGCCCTGGAGGCTTAATGACCGACAAGGATTTAAAAGTTATAAAAAGATATCAAAACAGAAAACTATACGATACATCCGATTCGTGTTATGTAACGCTGGAGGATATAGGCGAGATGATCAAGCTGGGCGACGAGGTCCAGATCATCGACAACACCACGAAGGAGGATCTCACGGCTGTCACACTGGCTCAGATCATATTTGAGGAACAGAAAAAGAAAACAAACGTTCAACCGCTCGACACCTTCAGGGAGATCATCCAGGGCAGCGGTGAAGCCCTCAAGGATCTTGTCACGATTGGCGCACGCGAGATCGGCCATGTTAAGGAGTTCGTAGATGGGAAGGTACGACCCGCAGTATCGAGCCTTCAGGAAATACCGTGCGTCAAGGATGAGATTGAATCCTTGAAGAAGAGGATCCTGGCCCTTGAAAGAAAATTATCGAAGAAGTAATTTTTTAAAAAATATGAAATACGCACTATTTGTAATATTAGCAATATCGACGCTGGGTTATTCCTGCAGGGCCCAAGCGTACCTCCTACCGAAGCACGAGATATCGAACACCTATATGAGCATGAATGCCGAACAGGTTTTGGCCGGCTTCGAATTACAATTGAATGAGATCCTTGGGGATGTGCGGCCGGGTAGGTTGGAGGCATACGAACGCAATAAAAAAATTCGACTGAGCAGAAAAGAGCGGCGGGTTGTAGAGAGGTACAGAGAACTCAAGGTTCCGATACGCTTCTGGAGATATATCGTCGACTTAAAGAAATCACTCGTGATGCTTCTAGATATCAAAAGTGTGGAGGCCGTATGGGAAGCGGATCTGATGGCCAAGTTGGTTATAGACAAGGTATATAAGATTTCTCAGGAATATAGGGTGGATTTCACCGCCCTCTTTAGAAATTTTGAAATCAACACCGGTGATAACAAGAAGGGATTCTGCTATCACTATGTCACCGACATCCTGGACGTCCTCACCAAGCATACTTGGAAACATTTCAGCCTCTATTGGGGTGAAGCAAATGCGAAGACCTGGCTTGAAAACAATGCGGTCATAATCACCGCACAGGGAAAGCCTTTCGAAAGCGGAATCGCCTTTGACGCCTGGCGAACAGGAGGTAAGCCGTTTTGGAAAGGGGTGACGGAGGATAAATTCAAATGGAAGAAAGCACCCATGCTGCGATACGAGTAAATGAAATATAATCACGCCTTCGTGTTATCATCCAGAAACTCCTCAAGTCTTCTTCTAGCCATCTCAGATAATCCAAGAAATCTAACGCCTATTCCGGAACAGGAATCCTCCGAGCAGTCGGTCATC
>CAYWIG010000028.1:0-11138 GCA_964458295.1 uncultured Myxococcales bacterium | reverse complement strand
TCCTCATATTTCATAAAACGGGCAAGGCCTGCAAAGGGGGTTTGATGCGGCTTGGCAGCTTTCCTGAGGAGCTTCATATTCGCTTCCCCAGGAGTACGGCCGCCCTTCTTAAGGTTGCATTTTAGACAGCTCGCAACGACGTTCTCCCAGGTCGTTCGCCCCCCACGTGAACGCGGCATGATGTGATCGATGTTCAATCCTGAACGTCTAAACTTCTTGCCGCAGTACTGACAGACATATCCATCCCTGAGAAGGATATTCATACGTGAAAATCGAATCGTCCTCTTGGGAAGCCTGTCGTATGTTGCGAGAATCAAAACGCGAGGAACGCATATCGCGCGACCGACTATTCCAACCGTATCATCATGAACGGTGGCCGATAATTCTGACCAACTATGAAAATCAAACGTCTTGTATTCCTTATCAACCGCCCTAGCCACACCCGCAACCAGCATACAAAACGCCCGTCTAACCGTCACGATATTGACCGGCATGTAATGGCGATTCAGAACTAGTACCTGTGTCGATAGCATCTTATTTCAATAGTACCCGTAAAGGGTTGAAAAATCAACCCTTCGACTCATTTTCAATTTTCACTAGGAATTCGCTCAGGGTTGATCCTGAGCTAGCGACGATATCATAATGAACATTCGTATATACTGAAGTCGCAGTCGAAGGATCAAGTCTTACGGGACATTCCTTAATTTTGAATTTTTAGCCCACCTATGATATCTTGTATGGATGAAAGGTTTTGATCCTCGCAGTAATTTTCTATCCCCGCTATAACCTCCATCGCTACATTAGGATTTACGAAGTTCGCAGTTCCTATCTGGATCGCGGACGCACCTGCGAGCATAAATTCGATAGCATCGACCACGTTCGTTATACCTCCGAGTCCTATCACCGGAATTTTTACAGATCTCGCAACATCATAGACAAGTTTTAGCGCAACAGGCTTAATCGCCGGGCCGGATAGACCACCTGTAACATTTGCTAAAATTGGTTTTCTTGAATTCACATCGATCGCCATCGCCGGAATCGTGTTTATGAGCGATACGCTGTCCGCGCCGGCATCCTCGATCGCCGCTGCAATTTCTCATATGTTTGAGACTTGTGGTGATAACTTTACAATGACGGTTTTGGAAAACGACTTCTTAACGGACTTTGTTATTTTTGCAGCGATCTTTGGGTCGGTTCCAAACTGCACACCCCCCGCCTTCACATTCGGACATGAAATGTTTACCTCTATTGCCGACACCCCGTCATGACCATCCAATCTCTTCGCAAGCTCGGCATATTCATCCACGGTTGTTCCAAAGATGTTGACTATTACGGCAGCACCTTTATCGACAAGAAATGGGAGCTTCTCAGACAGGAAGGCGTCGATACCAACGTTCGCAAGCCCGATAGCATTTATCATGCCTGATGCGACCTCGATCACGCGAGGCATCGGATTTCCCTCACGGGACTTAAGCGAGATACCCTTCGTAACCACTGCGCCGAGCTTGGAGATATCGTAGATATCGCTGAACTCCTCACCGTAGCCGTAGGTTCCGGAGGCAACCATCACGGGGTTTTTGAGCTTAAGATCTGCGATTTTAGTTGTTAGTTTTAATGACATCTCAGCCATCCTGTTAATTAAGAATTAAGAATGAAGAATTAAGAGTTGAATGAAGAATTAAGAATTACATCGCAGTTTCGGAATATTTCTTAATTCTTAATTATATTCTTAATTCTTAACTCTTAATTCTTAATTCAAATATCACAAAATGACATCCTCAACGCTAAACACTGGGCCTTCACGGCACGTCCTCACAAACTTCCCATCACGATCCTTACATACGCACCCCAAACACACTCCAATCCCACAGGCCATATACCTCTCCAGTGAAACTTGGGTGGAAATATTTCTCTGTTTGCCAATATCAGCGATCGCCTTCAAAAGCCCCTCCGGGCCGCATGCAAAGATATGAGGCGAAGGGATATCATCGAGCTTTTGCATAAGAAGATCCGTGACCAACCCCCTAGCTCCTACCGATCCATCCTCCGTAGAGAGGTGAAGCGTCACGCCCAACTCGCCCAACTCATCCAGAAGGAAGAGATCGCTATTGGATTTACCACCATAGAACATATGTACATCGATTTCATCCTCCAACAGCTCAACAGCGAGACCGAAGAGTGGAGATACGCCGTATCCCCCAGCTATCAACACCGCCGATCCTGGAACGGAATCCGTTTGGAAACCGTTTCCACAAGGACCGAGGACCGATATCGAAGTGCCTGTCGGTGTCTTTGAAAGAACGTTCGTTCCCGTACCGACGGCCTTGTAGAATATTTCAGCGACACCTTCGCCCAGACTGGCGATACCAAATGGTCTTCTAAGGAAAGTTTTATCACCTGGAATGGAGAACATAACAAATTGCCCAGGGGTGAATGAGGTCCAATCAACATTAAACCTTAAGCGATATACCCCATTCGCAACTCTATCGTTTGAGATGATTTTAGTTTTTTGATCATTCATCGAGTATGAACCTCATGACCAAGGCATCCTCACCGTCATCCTGATAATAATGCTTTCTTATACCTGCGATTTGAAAGCCCTGCTTCTCATATAGCACCCTGGCTGCCATATTGTTCGGGCGGACGAGAAGATAGACATTCTTCAGACCCAAAGTTTTCGCATCCGAAATCAGATATTGAATGAGTTTTGAACCTATGCCCTTCCTCCTCCAAGCCTGCCTGACCGCAAAGGTATGCAGTTCCATCTCATCCATCACGAACTGGGTCAACATGTAACCCACGATCTCATCGTCAATTTTCGCGACCCAGGTCCTTACATTTTTAAGGGGAATCACATCCTCATAGGATCGCCTCGTCCATGGGACGGGAAAAGAATTGACCTCCATCTCCATGATCGCATCGAGATCGGGAGGCTGAAACGGTTCTATTCTCAACTTTTCGATGTCACCGTTATCGCTCATTACTTGGCTAGGGCCTTTCTTCCCAAATACTTCGCCTTCCCACCCAGCTGTTCCTGGATACGAAGCAGTTGATTGTATTTTGATATCCTATCGGAGCGCGACAGTGAACCAGTTTTGATCTGACCAGCATCGGTACCAACAGCAACGTCCGCAATCGTGTAGTCGCTCGTTTCGCCCGACCTGTGTGATATGACAGTCGTGTAATTGGAATCGTGGGCCATCTTGATGCATTCGAGCGTTTCACTGAGCGTTCCGATCTGGTTCAATTTTATCAAGATGGAGTTTGCAACCTTTGATTCAATTCCCCTCGAAAGCCTCTCAGGATTCGTAACGAAAAGATCGTCGCCGACAATCTGAATCTTATCGCCTAGTCTTTCGGTCATCATTCGCCATCCATCCCAGTCGTCCTCATCGAGGCCATCCTCAATCGACACGATAGGATATTTATCGACTAGCGCTGCATACCATTCCACTAGTTTCTCAGGGCTCTTCTTCGGATGTTTCTCCGCAGCGAGGTAGTAGTTTCCATCCTTGTAGAACGTCGATGATGCAGCGTCGATCGCGAGGCAGATGTCATCGCCTGGTTTATAGCCAGCACTTTCGATCGCCTGCATGATTACGTCGAGCGCCTCCTGATTGGATTTCAAATTGGGAGCGAAGCCGCCTTCGTCACCAACCGCAGTATTGTAACCCTTATCCTTCAAAACCTTCTTTAGATGGTGAAAAGTTTCCGCGCCCATTCTCAAGGCTTCTTGGAAGCTGTATGCGCCCACAGGCATTATCATCCATTCCTGCACGTCGACGTTGTTATCGGCATGTTCACCGCCATTAAGAATGTTCATCATCGGAACTGGTAGGATGGTCCCCTGCTTCTCACCGTAGAGGCTGGAGATATAATCATGAAAAGACATCTTATTGTAGATCGCAGCGGCCTTTGCAGCAGCGAGCGATACGCCCAAAATCGCATTCGCACCCAACTTCGATTTATTCGGCGTGCCATCGAGCTCACACATCGTGCTATCCAAAACCTTCTGCCCCGTCACCGGCAACATCTTGATGGCCTTTCGAATCAGGGTATTCACATTTTCAACGGCCTTTAAAACGCCTTTTCCCATATATCTTTTACTGTCGCCGTCGCGAAGCTCGACCGCCTCATGGACGCCAGTCGATGCGCCGGATGGGACGGCAGCCCTTCCCATATATCCTCCCTCAACCATCACATCGACTTCGACCGTTGGATTACCACGCGAATCGAGGATCTCGCGTCCAATAACATTAATAATTCTAGCCACTTAACACCTCCATTGTTATCGATTTCAGCGCACATCGGTACCTTATATATGGACGGGTGTCAATAAATGGAACCACGTTCCACGAAGCAAATTGGGGCTATTTTCCACGAAGCAAATATCACGTATTGTTGGCAGGGTTATAACATAAACAAAACCTAACACATTGCTCCGTGGATAATGGGCGATATTTGCTTCGTGGAATATGGTTGAATATGGTTGGTTCAATACTGATCCGTGGCCGTTTCGCTGAAGGTGATGTAATCGAAACCGGAACTAAAGAATGGCGCAGTATCGGATTCGGATGAACATACGAATCCAGCATAGAAGCTTGATGAGGCGGTTACGTTGGTAGTTCCGAGGGAAACCATACTATCGAGCGTATCGCCAAAGAACCCTTCAATACTGCCGGAGTCATACACAAGTCGGAAGAAGGTTGCAGCATTTGCACAGGAAACATTACCAACGACGCCGTTGTTATAGAGTATACATACAGTATCACTCGCGTCATTATACATGCCGATCTTTACCATCTCCCCTGAATCGTAATTTGTTATTTGAATCCAGCACTGATCCGTATCCCTCGAGTTGATGAAGTCGCGCATAAGTGCAGTAACCGTCAACGATTCTGCCTCAAAACCTTTCTGAAAGATTTGTCCACCAAGGTTGAGGTCATAGTCTACTGAACTTGCTTGATACTCCAACTCTCCTCCAGAGATTGAATACGGGATATCTTCTATACTCAGATCAATAAATGATGCAAAGGTCCAACACGTTCCAGTTTTCACATAAACCGTTCCCGAACCAGTTTCGAATGAACTATCCTCAGGTGATGTGCCGAAGGAATCGGCGAAGAAAGCGTCGTCACTTCCACATCCGTTCGTAAAGACATACTCCCCAGCCTCGGACAACTGTAGTCCATCCTCACTCATGATGTTCGTTCCAACCGCTAGCGTGCAGTCGAAAAGTTGATAATCGTATGCGTCCCCAATTATTGTAATATCCACCGCAGCTGGGGAAAAGTCAGTGGATATTTCAGGCTGAGCTGAGGAGGCCACGTTGGGAAGATCGCAGTTAAGCGCTATGTCATCGGAAGCGACCACATCTTTCGTAAATGACACCCTAATCGTTGTTGGATCAACACCTGTTGAACCAGCGCTGTTGATGACCGCATAGTTACCATCGACGACCGACGATATAGCGAGCGCACTCTCCTCGCTATTCGTCGTGAACATGACATAAACATCATCACCGAGGGCCACGCCATCGGCGTCCGTTATCAACGAAAGCTTCACGACGATCGTATAGCTCGTCCCTTCCGATAATGGTGCCGACGGAGATAACCTGTAACCGATAACCGACTGTGCAGATATTTCGGCAGCGTTCTTAGCAGAATCGCCCTCGAGAGTCTGGTATATATAGAAGGTATCTTCCGTAACTGTCGACGAATCGGGCGCCGAACCAAATGTATAATCGAAGACGCTATTGACTGAAACGCCGCTTTTCCCATCCAAACCCTCTATCGCTATGGGGATACTGGACGGCGGCGTGCCGGGCGAGGAACTACCACCACACGTAACTAGAGCAATGAGTGACATTATAATGAACGATACTGTTATAAGCTTTTTCATTCTCCCCCCATTCTCGACTCAAGCACCCAAACACCCGAACACATTTACCCCTAATACTGCTCTTCCGAACTTATACCCGATGTAGTAGCTGAGTTTATGGATACAATCGCTTCAGTCGGTTCAGTGTATATTCCGAAGGAAAAACCAAGATACGAAAGGCCGTCTGAACTGAAATCCTCTGGTGGCCACGTCTTAAAGAGGATGTCGGTGAATTCATCGTACAAAACCCCATCCGTTGACATTTCGGCGGTAACCGCTGTGCCTGTGACCGTCAGCCTCAAGTAGTACAGGGTATCCTCATCACAGTCTTCCATACTAACGGCGGATGCGCTCGCTACGGTTCCGTCCGGTGTATAAAGGGCAATGCAGTAGACATTGCCCATATCTATCGACATTCCGATAACAAGTTGCCTTCCAAAATCTGGACTATCCACTTTCAGATTTTCAGTGAGTCCGTAAAGAACTATCGGACCGCGACTTATACTAGCATACGACATCTGGACCTCTAATGTATAACTATCTGAATCGAGCGTAACCGCTTTTCCTATCACATCATACTCATTTGGTGGCAGATTTGTAGAATCGTAGTCGAGACTTGCAAATGAAAGCACGCCAGTCGTCGGGTCCAGGAGTTCGTCCCACGTTGTCATATTTCCATCGTCGGCGACCTGCCAGCACTGGCTGGAATCCTTGTGAAAATTATCACTCACGGCACAGCCATTCGTGAATTCATACGCTACCGCATCCTGAAGACTCAACTTCGAGACCTGTGCACTGGTGAACGCATCGATACTGAGCACACATGTCATCAGCTGATACTTATATGAATCGACCGTCGTTACCGTGAAGATTTCGTTTGTTTCATCCGCCGCGGCAACCGTTAATTCTGGTTGCGAAAGTTCACTTTCCTCCGGCAGCGTGCATGAGAGGGATATAGCCGAAGCCACATCTTCTTCGCTCGTAGCCTCAGAGAATGTAACCGCGAAGGTAGTCGGATCGATATCGCTTGTGACCTCTCCAGCAGTAAGCGTTGTCGATTCGCCGGCCGCTGTGTTAACGGTTACTGACTCCACAGACAATACATCGCTAGAGTCATCGTCATCTCCCGAGCCTCCCCCACCACATGCGGTGAATCCGATAAGCGTCATAGCTATAAGTAGTATCGCCATATGTTTTTTCATACCCCCCCTCACTCCCTCGACTCAAACACCCACTGGCTCGGACACTCAAACACGCGAACACGAGTTTATCTCAACCTCAAAACCATAGAGAGAAGATCGCCGGCGCTATCTACAACGAATCCAGACGCTATCACCCTGCCATCTATATCAAATGAAATCTTGTATCCGTATGACATTGAACTAAATTTGTAGATGCCGTCAGCGCCGAAATCCGATTCCACTTCACCCGAATTTGAATCTATGGCGGCAATAATCAGATACGGCTCAGTGACAGAGTCAGACCCTCCTGTTACGAAGATCCTTCCATCGTCATCGATAGCCAATCCATTGAAAATTGACAGTGAAAGATTGTATATATAGGTGCCGGAACTGCCAAAGGCGGATACTACATTTCCATCGCTATCGAACTTCCTTATCGTGGCAAGTGCATTGCTACTTTGCATGTCCCCGTTGGAGCCGCTGAGGTAGATGTTATTTGCTGAATCGGTCGTGATGTAGTTTGCGTTGCTCTCTACGGTAACGCTGGCCATCCCATTCGTGCCAAATGATGTAACGAGATTTCCAGAGCTGTCGAACTTGAGGACTCTCCCATAAGTGATTCCTGATATCTGTTCCACAGCGGCAACAACGATGTTACCACTTGAGTCGATCGCCAAATCCCCCGCATGGCTGTCGTTCGCTGTATTATGTGAGGCAACGCCACCCGTGCCAAAGGTCGTATCCAATGCCAGGTCCTGGGTATATCGCCATACGGTCATACCTCCCGTGGAGTCACCGGCAACCAATATGTTACCACTAGAATCGATCACCAACCCATATCCCCCGGAGGTTCCCGGAGTATATGTAGTTGCGGCGACATTGATTCCATCGCTGTTATATTTCACAATAAACATCTCATTGGATGAAGTTCCCCACTCATCTATCCCAGTAACGATGAGATTGTCACTAGAATCGACGGCGATTTCCTCCATCTTCACGTTCTCGGATGTTGGAACTAGCACGCCCCCATCTACGCCGAACGATAAATCCACCTCACCCGATCCTTTCAATTTCCAAATAAAAAAGCCGGAACTGTTGGAGTCATCAGTGATAGAGAAGGCGATATAGATGTTTCCCTCGGAATCAATGGCATGTGAGTCTGCATATCCGAAGGTGTCATCAGATGTCTCCGTCTGATATCCATCCGGACTTGCGAAGGTAAGATCGAGAGTGCCTATAAATGATGGAATCGGGTCATCGCCAGTGCTGAAAATGATCATAATGTCATCACCCAGAGGTTCGCCAGTCTCAGCGCTCAAAATCTGCGAAAGACTTATAGAGAGGACATAAATTGTATCCTCCTCCAGTGACTCCGTAGGAGTAAGTATATACTCCACCTCGCTATTTTCAGAAATCGTAGATCCCACCTTTTCATTCTGCGTCTGCAACGCTGGATATATAAAGAAGGTATCGCTCGTCACCGTCGACGAATCGGGTGCGGAGCTAAACGTGTATGCGAAAGTTGCGTTTACGGAGACGCCCGTCTCCCCATCGAGCCCTTCGATCGCAATCGGAATATCCGTCGGAGTAGTTGGAGAGCCGCTGCCGCATGTTGATAGAGCAACAATCGACATAATGACGAATAACAACGATATAATTTTCTTCATCATCTCACCCTCATTATAAAATACGGCGGTTCATCGGCTACGAGTACCCCTTCGTTGTTGACTCCGCACGTAACGGCACGCCCCTCGGAATCGATTACGATATTCCTGAGCGAGGGCGTCTCCAGTGTACTGAATATAAATTTCCCGCCACTTCCTGAAACGGTTATCAGTTCTCCGGTATCGCTATCCAATATCCATATGACGGCATCGCTAGTGACGGATCCCGTACAAATATATGATGAAACCAGTAAATTTCCATCGCTGTCGGTTGCAAATCCTCCCGCACCGGCATTTTTGTTCTCAAAGTTGAATATACCGGATGACCCGAAGTTGGTATCCAGATTCCCATCGGTGTCATACTTTATAATCCGTGAGGTTATCGCACAACTATCCCAGTCGTCTACCAAACCGACGAAAAGGTTATTCGATGAATCCATATACATACGGCCAAGATCAGTTGAACCCATATCGATCTCACCACTCGCTCCAAACGAATTCATAATCGTCCCATTGCTTGTATACTTCCACACATGTGCATCGTAGTCCGAAAAATCGGTGGATGTCTCTGCACCACCCACGTAAATATCGTCCGCTGAATCCAAGACTATCTCCGAACCCGCAGTGTAATTCGCTCCATCGTTATGCGTAACTACACCATTGGTTCCAAATGATGTGTCGAGCTGTAGATCTGAGGTGTATTTCCATATCGTCATAGAGACATCTGGAATCGCGACATCCCCAACATATCCGACGACAATGATATCCCCTTCGGAATTTACAGCCGCGCTCTCCGCTGAACCTCCCGTAGGAACGGCTTAGCTCGCGGAATCGACCTGAATGCCATCGGTATTGTATTTGAATATGACAACACTATCCTCCTCGTACTTACCGACGAGGAAAATAAAATCGTTATCGATGAGCATAATTCTAATTCGATTACCATCTCCTGTTTGATCGAGAGTTCCAAGGCTTGCGAAGGTCGTGTCGACGTTTCCCTGATTATCATACTTCCTTATGATAAATCCTTTCGGATCGGTATAACTCTCCATGTAATAGACATTTTCATTGGAATCGAGAACGATGTTGTAGTCGTTATTAAATCCACCAAGCGCCGAACCCGTGATGTATCCATCGGGGCTTGCGAATGTCGTATCCAAGGTTCCCACGAAGGATGGAATTGCTTCGTCGCCAGTGCTGAATATGATCATCACATCGACAGTTCCAAGAGGATTTCCGGCCGCATCCGTAATCTGTGTTAACCTCACTACGATACCATAGAGTGTATCATCCTCCAGATCCGCACTCGGATCCAAAATATACTCAACATCGGTGCTTGCACTTATCGTTGCATCGACCTTGTCAGCTTGTGTCAGATTTGTTGGATAGATGAAGAACGTGTCACTCGTAACGGTCGAGGAGTCAGGCGCGGTATCGAACGTGTAGACGAACGATGCGCTGACGGATACGCCAGTTTCGCCATCGATACCTTCTATAGCTATCGGAATATCCGTCGGTGTATCTGGTGAGGAACCGCTGCCGCCACACGTAGCTAAAACGATTAGCGATAAGAGAATTAACGATGTCATTATAGTTTTCTTCATCATCTCGCCCTCATAATATAAAATGGCGGTGAAGTTGAGCCCCAAACACCTTCAAAATCGACGAGACACACCAGAAACCGTCCCTCCGAATCCATAACGACGGTTCTCGGATACGGGGCTTCAAAATTATCGAAAGTAACTTTTCCGTCATCTCCCGACGCCGTGATGAGCGCGCCAGTATTGCCATTCACGTTCCACACGACCATCTCGTCAGGCGTGGAAGAACCGCCAGAACATGCATATGTTGATGCAATAAAATTATCATCCCCATCTGTGTCGGCTCCTCCGATTCCCACACTGTCACCTCCGAAATTGAATATCCCCGACGATCCAAACGATGTATCGATATTCCCGCCTGTATCAATTTTCACGCCCTCTGAAGCAACCTGGCAGGGTTCCTGGGAATTTAGAAGTCCCACAAAAATATTATCGGATGAATCGATAATCATACCTCCCGGTCCATAGTCGTCAAAACCAACGACCCCACTATTACCAAACGAGTTCACAACATTTCCAGAGCTGTCGAATTTCACTACGATTACAGCGGTAGTAGTAGAAAAACCATCATCCGTAACAGCCCCATGAACATATAAGCTACCTGCTGAATCACTGACAATAATAGACCCCATCGAATCGCTACCAGCATACTCATAGGTTACGACTCCACCTGTACCAAATGTTGAGTCAAGTGACAGGAGAGGGGTATACCTCCACAATATTATATCGAGATCTGAGGAAAAATTCCCCGAACGCCCTGTGATTACAATATTCCCATTGGAATCCACCTTCGCATCATATGGATGGGTATC
>CAYWIG010000027.1:0-11240 GCA_964458295.1 uncultured Myxococcales bacterium | reverse complement strand
CGATTTTGCGCCGATCTTCCAATCGTTTTTTCTAAAACCAGAGTCGCTGTCAATTTGAATGTCGGCATTCAGGCTCTGAACTTCCGATATTCCTGAAATATTTGAAACCAATTTTAGTAAAGTGATATTGCCGCTATCCGGATCATCAGAATTTAATAAAATTTTTCCATTTATCGTTGATCCGTCGGGCTGTTTGATCCCTAACTTAGCAAGATCGATGTAGATCGGCTTTATCAAAGCCGATCTGAGCCACCAAGGTATGACTATCTCAGGAATCTCTGGAATCTCGATCGGTTCACCATCCTTCTCCTTCTCCTCGAGGACGGCTGCGACCTCCCCTCCCTTTACGATGACGGGCCCGACCTGCGTTACGTACGGCGTAAAGATCGCAAAAGCATATCCGACACCGAAACTCAATTCGCTGGCACAGAATTTCTCCAAAACAGGTTTATGGCTCAAGCAGAGATCTTTGAACGAAAAGTCTATACTCTCGTTGATAAATCCATGCGACTTCGTATCGACATCGACATCGCTCCACTTAAGATCGATGCCAATATCGTTTGCGTAATCTTTAGCATATGTGAGTGTGCTCTCGTTTATGACGAGTGATGGCCAGTTGAGGATACTGATAATCGTCGCCGATATGAAAACGATAATCCCCACTATCGAAACGAAGCTAAAGAATATTATCTTCTTAAACATCTCTAAAACTCCTCGCCGAAGCTGAAGAAAAATGTCCAACCGCCGACGTTGTCGTTGTTCGGCTTATTGTTGTGCACAACATACCCCCTCGCAGCCGTGGCGCGAAAGACACCAAATGGGGATGGCCATCTCATACCAAATCCTGGCGACCAGTAGAGAGGATAATCGATATTCATCGAAAATTCACCCAAGACGCCCGCGTCTGCAAAGATGATCGGCTGTAGATTCATGGGCAAAACCTTCGCAAGGCGCAGCTCCGCTCCGATATATGCGGATGTAAGCGCCTGTTCAGGAGACTTCGGCAGCGATCTCCTTGAAAATCCCCTTACATCGCGTGACCCACCGAGATATGCTAGGAAGTCTGGGGGCAACCTATTGTACGAGTTGCTATATCTTCGAACGACCGTCGTCGTCGCCCCACCACGAATCCCGAATAGGAAGAGCGGCGGCTTAAAGCCTCCCAGATCTGTCACCCACGTTCCCGCTATGGCAAATTTCTGGGCGGTAAATGTCGAAAAGACAGATTTATGGGTCAGGCTCGCAAATGCTTCAAATCGAAATCCGGATCTCGGCTCATCCTTGTAGAATTCAAAGTCGTGGCTGATGATTTTAAGCCTTCCGACCCCCGCCACAAAATGCGTTCCACCCTTATTGTCACCTCTGAACGTATGCGTATAATCAAACGCGGGTCCAAACGATGCCCTGAGTCCGATGTGCTGACCGTCGTATGAAATGGCCGGAGGGATATAAATAATTCCGCTCAACATATCATACTGCCGTTCATATTCCCTACGAATCTCAAACTCAGGTGCTATATGCCATCTGGAGGGTTTACTTAGAAAAAAGATCTTTCCCTCCGTCAAGAAGCGCTGCAACCTATAGGAGCCATACACCAGAAATCTTACAGAGGATCCCAGTTTCCCCATCCTGCTGTGTTTCCACGATACCTTGCCAATGCCATATTCCTCGGTGCTCGCTCCGAATCCCACTATCAGGAGCCTTGGCTTTCCGGTAATTGTGTTTTGCTCGAGAACCGCACCATCACATTCACAATCGGTCAGAAAGTACGTGCTCGTAACAATACCATCGTCCTCAGCCCTTCTGGATGTCAGCGTAAGGAGATTCTTATTATACTTTTTACCGACCTTGAAGGCATCGTAGCGCCTCAAGACCCCATGCTTCAGTTCCTTCGGAGGTTTTTCCTCGACCACCGACTTGATCTTTTCGAGCTTTCCGGCATCGATATCCACGGTTACTTCACCGTTTCTCGCATCGGCCGTCGCATCTACCTTGGGACAAGCGTAACCATTTTCCTGCAATCGATCCGCGATTCTTCCCTCAATCTCGGTGAGCTTCGATGGGGTAAGGAGCGCCTTTCGGAGTCCGCGCATTTTTCTGGGTTTAATAAAACGAGGATGATCCCCGGTAATGGTAATATTTTTTATATAAGTCTTGTCCCCAGCCTTGACGATCGTTTGATTCTCACTCCTTATAAACTCCGGAAAGTAATAACCCCTATCCTGCATGAATGACTTGATAAAGAATTCAGACTGCTCCTCCGGAATCTCCTGCCATCCATCCAGATTCTCACTTCCACAGATCAGCTTCTTCTCGGTGGAAGTAAATCTGATGATCGTTTTATTCTCTAGCTTATACTTTTGGCAGATCGAGAACTCATCCGCGGATAAGTCCTGTGGCAGGAGGACCGATAAAACGAAAAAGCTGTAGAAAATCGCCCTTTTCACCGATTTTTTTTCGCATATTTATAAGCGATTGAAAATAGCTTTAATAACGGACAGGAGACCAATGAATAGGGGAATATCACACGTTGAACCTGAAGCTGGTGATGTCTCCCTCTTTGACGATGTAGTCCTTACCCTCAAGCCTCATCTTTCCATCGGCCTTGGCGTTCTGGAGCTTATTACCCGATTTTACGAAATCATCATATCCCACAACCTCAGCCTTGATGAAACCCCTCTCGAAATCCTTGTGGATAACTGCGGCAGCCTTAGGCGCGGTCGATCCGTTCTTTATCACCCAGGCCCTCACCTCATCCTCACCGACGGTGAAATAATAGATTCTCTGAAGTTTATGAAAAGCGGTTTGGATTATCCTCTCGAAGGCCGGTTTTTTGATATTCATCGACTCCAGAAAATGCACCTGATCATCTTTGGAAAGATGGGAGATCTCTAGCTCAACCTTACAGCAGATACTGAGGGCGGTATCATCAAGACCCGCCATCTTCTGAAACTCCTGCGACGGATCGGCCATCCCCTCCGCAATATTTAGAACAACGAGCTCTGGCTTCAATGACCAAAAGGCAAAGCTGCGTATTGAATCCTTCTCATCCTTCGACAATGAGTATTTTCGAAGCGCTTCCCCACTTTCCAGGTGGTCCTTGATCTTGGGAAGCAGCGCCTTCTGAATTATCTCATCCCTTTTGAGCGCATTAATGGGTAGCTTTTCCAACTTCTCAATCCGCTTTTCAACGATAGCGAGATCGGAGAGAATCAATTCCGCCTCAAGCGTTTTATATCTATCGAACATCTTCGATACATCCTCGATCTCGAAGCAATTGACGATATGTAGTATTGCGTTGGAGGCGCTTGCGCTATGCCTTATCGAATCCCATGCGCTCTCACCGCTAGCGCTGATGTCCATAAACGGCACATTGGCTGGAGTTACCTTTTCAGGTTTGAAGACGTCGACCAGGTGATCGAACTTCTCATCAGGCACCTTAGCCTTTCCATGAACTACATCCTCACCGTAGATCTCCTGGCTGTTGATGCCGGTCATGATCTGAAAGAGAAGGCTCTTCCCGCTCTGGGGTAAACCGATTATCGCAATTTCCATAACACTTCCTTTGAAGGGTTGGGTGTATAGACGTATGGGGGTGGGTTCACAAGTGAAAACAACTTCGACATTCCCATGAGCTTGACATGCATCGTGAATAATGAATGAAGGCTGTCAATTTAGCTGAGTCAAAATTTACCCCCCAACCGTCAAAATAGGGACACTTCGACACTCGATCCCTTATGCGTCACATCTAATATGTTAATATATTCATATGTTTATAAAATAGCCGATCACTATTTCAGCTGGTACACTTCTTGCTCATATACAGATGAATCTTCATCAATGGGGGGGGATTGTGAAAAATCTCAAGATACTTCCGCTTATATTTATCTTAACATTCTCACTCATCGCCTGCTCAGGCGGATCATCTTCATCCTCATCGGATGACACGACCGAGGGTGCGGATGTGAGCGCTATCGACGGCACCACCATAGAACCGACCGACAAATTTTCATTCAGCGCTCAATCATCTATCGATCAACTCTCGGCAACAACGTCGAATTTCTTCATAACCCCAGCGCCATCGGTAAACGCGAGCATCTCTAAAGGATCAACAACCTACACCATTGACGATTGCGTTGCAGGAAATGCCCTTCCTGCAACAGCATCATTTCCTCAGGATGATGAGATTATGATTACACTCGAAAGTGACATCGCAAATGGTAACTGGTTAGGATGCGTCAAAGAACTTCCTCTCGAAGCTGGAACCACTGAAAGTGAAGTCTTTTCGTTTACGGTTGCAGGAGGATCCGATCCATCCTTCGCTGGAACTCTCGACACCCTATTTGGTGGAGGTGAAGGCTATGTTTCGTTAGACTTTACTGCATTCGATGGAAATGACGGCAGTCAGATCAGATTCGATAGCTCCGGAAACATATATTTCGGAGCCTACGTCTACAATGAATCAGAGGATGAAGATGATTTTGACGATGGTTATTTTTACGTTTGGAAACTGGATAGCCTCGGAAACGTCGACACATCATTTGGAACAAATGGTCTTGTCGATATTTCATATCCAGACGGAGGCATGGGAATGTTCTGGGTCTTTGATGACTCTTCAGTCCTGCTAGTTGCAAGAGGTGCTGGTGATGGTGAAGATGAAGAGTTAATAAGGATGGTCAAACTCACCGACAGCGGTGTAGTTGACACTTCATTTGGTACAAATGGCATTGTCGAATACAGTACCTTTGAGAGATCGGAACCAGCAGCCGTAGTCGCGGACGATGATGGGTATATCTACATCTCAGGTGCTTCCACCATTTCCGGTGGCAATGATGTGGCAACGATATGGAAATTCGATAGCGCCGGAAACATAGTGAGCGGTTTCGGATCGAATGGTGCGGTCAGATGGAGTGAATTCCAAGCGACACTTATAAGCGCAGCAAACAACATTGAAATTCTATCCGATGGAAACATCCTAGCTTCTGGGGAAGTTAGCGGGAATGAGCAGGGTGATCCTGAATATATTTATTTTTGGAAATTCGACTCCGATGGAAACATGATTTCATCGTTCGGCGAGGGTGGCGTAGCAGATACCGGAATTCAACTGGAATCATGGTTGATGACTGTTGATTCTGACGGATATATCTATGTGGGGTGGCAGCCCGGATGATGAAGGTGATAGCGACGTTGTTACATATTTCTATAAATTTAACAGCGATGGCACGCAGAATTCGGCCTTTGGTACCTACACAAAGGACGGAACGTCTCCAACTATCCAGATAACCGTCTTGGATGGTTCCCTCTTTTACGCAGGGATAGATGAAGGGGAGACATCAGGCATTATTGCTGGCATAGATATCAATTCAGGAAGCCTGGTAACTGACCTCTTCACGGATGGATATTATCCTATAACCGGTTATCAACCCACCACTGTCAATCAGGATGCCGTCGATAGGCTAGTAGCAGGGGCATTCAAGAATGACATGGGCGGAATGAGGATTTATAGGTTCAGGTAGTTAATTTCGATTTTGAGCTGATTAACAGTCACTTCATCAGGATTGATACCCCCCTTCGTGTAACTGTCCTAAAAACCACGCAACTTTCCCTTGATATCGCCGATCAATACATCAAGAATAAGGGATATATATATTATGGAGGAATCTATGGGATGGGAAGCGTGTCAGACGGTCGAGGGGAAAAAGAACAAATGTCACTTCAACAGACGAGATGGTGAAACATATTGTGTTGATGAAAAGCGCAGTGAGGAGGTTTGTAGAAATTTCGAAACCGAGCCAACTTTGGAGGAAGCCTCCAAGTCCCTCATGGATGAGGTAGCAGAAGTTAAGGGCAAATTCAATAGCATAACCCACATTTCACCCCCTGTTATCTCCAAGCCATTCAGCTGGGGTAACTTTCTTAGAAAGGCATTCCAAGTCGGTTATGTTAAAAATCATATAATATATGAAAGAAGGGCATTGCCATAATTGACATTTTTTAAAGATGGCTATTCCAGATGAGCTTCTAGGTACTTTCGAAACCCTTACCAGAAACAGTTAATTCCCAATAATATCATAGAAATAAACAACCCAACTTGACATACTGACCATCCTCATATACCAGCTGACTGACATGTCAGTCTAGTTCATAGGAGAGTCATATGCCATGTAAGAATTCTATCGAAGTCGGTTTGGATGTAGGTGCACTAGCTATCAAGCTCGCTGTTAAGAGGGGGGATGAGTCAGTTGAATCCTTCTATCAGTTCCACAAGGGCAATCCTGAAAAAACGATCATCTCCATGATCGACAGAATCGATGGTGATGTATCGAAAATTGCAGTTACAGGAAGCGGTGGAAGACGCGTCGCCGACAAACTAAATCTATTTTATATCGATCCCGCTGTATCGCTTATCGCGGCATGTGATGGATATAACGATGTCCGTCACATAATCGATATCGGCGGCGGTTCCTTATCCATTGTTGATTTAGACGATCAGAAAAGATTTTCTGGATTCAGGACGAATTCCCTCTGCGCTGCTGGAACTGGATCATTTCTCGACGAGCAAGCTACCCGAATGAAACTCTCCACCGACGAAATGTCGAAGGAGAGAAATATTGAGGAACCCCCGAGGTTCGCGGCGAGGTGTGCTGTGTTTGCAAAGTCCGATCTCATCCACAGACAACAGGAGGGATTCTCCATTCCTGATATGTGGTCTGGACTATGTAAGGGAATGGTTTCCACAGCACTCACCACTCTCTTTCGAGGACGTAAACCAAATGGAAAAATAGTCCTGGTCGGTGGTGTTACGCTAAACCTGGAGGTCGTGCGTTGGTTACGAAATGAGATAGACGCTGAAATAGTTGTTCCAGATAATTCGCACACGTTCTCTGCGCTCGGAACTCTTTCGACTGCGAAACAGATCGATGCGCAACCCGATTGGAATAAGTTACTATCTGATGATGAGGAGGCCGAGGATCCAAGAAGACCGAACCTTGAACTCAAGCTTTCGAACTATCCGTCCTTTGAATGTAAGAACAGCTATATTGAGAATAACATAGAGGTAAGGATTCACGAACCGATAACGGGTGATGTAGTTATCGGAGTCGATATCGGTTCCACGAGCACCAAGGCAGCGGTTCTAAATCTGGATGGGAAGGTCATAGCGGATCTGTACGGAAGAACATCTGGAGATCCGATAGATGCAACAAAGAGAATCTTCGCAACATTAGAGAACGCCGCGAAGGGTTCAAATTTTAGAATCGTTGGAACGGGCACGACCGGCTCAGGCAGAAAGATGGTCGGGACGATCATCGGCGCCGATCGCATCATCAATGAAATAACGGCACACGTACACGGTGCCATCGCGACCGATCCGGATGTCGATACGATCTTCGAGATCGGCGGTCAGGATGCAAAGTTCATATCCCTTCGCGAGGGTGTGCCACACGATTCCAACATGAACTACGTCTGTGCCGCTGGCACAGGTTCATTCGTCGAGGAGCAGGCGGGCAAGCTCGGATTTGAGCTCACCGAAATCGGTGACTCAGTTATGAATACGAAGCCCCCCTACTCCACAGACAGATGCACGGTGTTCATGGAGCAGGACGTACACGCGCTGATCAGGAAAGGATTCGAGAGGCGCGAGGTGATGGGAAGCGTCCTTTACTCAGTCGTTCAAAATTACCTGAACAAGGTTGTCGGAAGACATCCATATTCGAAGAAGAAGATATGCTTCATGGGCGCTACCGCCAGAAACAAGGGGCTCGTCGCAGCATTTGAAAATCTTCTACAAGCCCCGATAGCGGTATCTCCATATTGTCACGTGATGGGCGCGTTCGGCGTGGCAAAAATCGTCTTAAATGAAATCGCTAAAAAAAGTGAGGCTACGAGTTTCATCGGCCTGGATGCCGTTCAGTCGGAGGTAAAACTTGAACGTGAAATATGTAAACTCTGTGCCAACAACTGCAAAATAACATATGCCCTGACGAGCAGAAACACCGACATCAATACGGCGCCTAGCTGGGGTTATCTCTGTGGCAGGGATCCTGAAGAAAAGAGTGTCAGGGTCAGCAATCGCTTCGAACTCTTCAGAAAGCGTGAGAGGTTGTGGCGACACGCCGGAACGATAACATCGCTTCCAAAGTATGCTCCTACCATCGGCATACCGAGGGCACTTCTCATACATTCGCACCTCCCCCTCTGGAGGAGGTTTTTCGGGGAATTGGGGATCAGAGTAATTCTTTCAAGACCCACCAACGACAAAACACTAGCCAGGGCTGAGGAGTTTATCGGCAGCGATTACTGCTATCCCTTAAAGCTAGCCCACGGACACGTCAGGGAGCTCGCAGCAAATCCCGAGGTAAAACACATATTCCTCCCCTATGTAACGCAGGGCGAGCCACATGATGACGAATTCAAGCGAAGCGTCTTCTGTCCGTACAACATATCCTTTCCATCGATCGCTAAGATGGCAGGTCTTGAAAAGCCCGAGAAAAAGGAGATCATAACGGCAGTCGTCAACTTCCAGTTCGATCTGGACACGATTGCAAGACTACTGATGGATGGACTATCCAGATCATTTAAGCTCAGCAAGGGCGATGTAAAGGATGCATGGACCGCAGCGCTCGCTGAACATCATGACTTTCAAGATCAACTCGAGGAGATCGGTGGAAGCTATCTCAAGAAGTTGGAGGAAGAGGGAACCGACGGTGTAGTCATACTCGGTCGCGCATATAACGTGTGTGATATGGGTTCAAATCTCAACCTCCCTCAAAAAATCGCTGATTTGGATCTTACCGCCTTCCCTGTGGATATGCTCCCTATCTCCGACGTGAAAGTGGACACACTTTACGACAATATGTATTGGCGATATGGAAAAAAAATTCTTCAAGCCGCCACCCTCGTCGCAAATCATCCGAGGCTGCATGCGGTATTTCTCACCAACTTCGGATGTGGACCTGACTCCTTTCTACAGTCTTACGTAGAGAGGATAATGCACGGCAAGCCGATGTTGATGCTGGAGCTCGACGAACATAGCGCCGATGCGGGCTATGTGACAAGGCTCGAGGCGTTTCGCGATGTAATTCGCAGGGAGAAGAACAAGGATGAGACGGTCGCCAAGGGCAAGGATGAGATAAAAATTCATCCCTCTGTATTCGAAAGGCCAAAGGATATCGATAACCTCTGGCTTCCCCCGATGCATCCTTACGGTACACCCTTTCTAGCGGCAGTGTTGAGAAACTGTGGATTGCCGGCTAGACCCTTACCCAAAGAAACACTTGAGACCTTTGAGCTCGCCAAGCGCTTCTGCAGAGGTACCGAGTGCGTCCCCCTCCCGTCGACTATCGGCGCTTTTCTAAACGTGCTCAACAATTCAAAGGATCCAGATCGCGAGGCCTTCTTCATGCCGACGGCAAAGGGGCCATGTCGCTTTGGCCAATATAACACCTTGCAAAGAATGATTCTCAGCGAAGCCGGATACAAGGACGTGCACATCGAGTCGTGGGATGATGGAAGCGGAAACTTCGGACTCACTCCAAAGACGAGTCTAAATGTATATAACGCCGTCTTGGCCGCTGACCTTCTATATAAGGCACGTTGTAGAATTAAACCTTACGTTGAAGACCCAGAATCCTTCGACAGGACGATGGATGCCATACTATCCCGGATGATTCTCGCAATCGAAAGTGGTGAAGACATCAGAAGAAACCTGACTGAGTGTGCGAGCATTCTCAAAACCATTCCTTTGAGCGGTGAGAAGAAACCCCTCGTCGGAATCGTAGGTGAAATATACGTTCGTTTGAATCCATACACGAACGGTGAACTGGTAAGGACGATCGAGGCAGCTGGTGGAGAGGCATGGACCGCCCCCCTTAGCGAGTGGGTTCAATATTTAGCGTACATCGATAAGGTGCTCGCGAAGGATAGAGGCCAATCGCTCATCAATCGCCTTAAAAAACGGGCGAAGAACTCCTATATGCTGAGGCAGGATCGCATACTCACGGATTGTGTCGATTCAATCCTTTCCGACAGAAGGGAGCCATCGATAATGAGCACAGTTCAAGCTGGGGAGAGGGTCTTCCCACGACATTTCGATGGCGAATCCATTCTCACAATCGGACGCGCAATTGAATTCGCTGAACAGGGAGTGGATCTGATCGCCAACTGTGCACCGTTTGGATGTATGCCCGGCACGCTCACTTCCGGCATCTTCCAAAAATTGGAGAATACGATGGGTGTTCCCGTAGTGAGTTTATTCTTTGACGGCGAGACCGATCTGAGCCATTTGGTGAGGACGTATTTAGAAAATTTGAAAACAAGGTAAATCATCAACCCCAGGGATTTAAGCTGTCATTCCTGCGAAAGCAGGAATCCAGAAACTGTTGAAAAGGCTGGATCCCCGCCTTCGCGAGGATGACAACCCGAAGTTTCTGGACAACAGAAGAGACGACTTAAAATTAACAATGAAGCCTCAAGAAAGAAAAAACCAAATCATCGATGCCGCGATAAAGTGCTTCGCTAAGCGCGGCTATCACTCCACCTCGATCAGCCACATCATAGATGAGGCCGGCGTAGCCAGGGGTACGTTCTATCTATACTTCAAAAGCAAGCATGAAATCTTTCAGTCGATTCTGGACGAGTTCATCGAACACGTCGGTTCACAGATACAAACGATAGAGATATCCGGCAACGTTCCACCGGCGACGCAGATGAAGAAGAATGTAGAACGCGTCGTCGACGCAGTACTTCAGAAGCCCGAGGTCGGTCAGATACTCTTCAACGAGGCGGTAGGCCTCGACGAGGAGACGCAGAAGAGGCTGAAAGGTTTTTATAACAAGCTGATAACGAGAATTCAGTCTTCGATTGAACTAGGAAAGACGTTCGGCCTGGTGAGAGACGTCAATCCCAAGGTCGCATCCTGTATCGCGCTGGGCGGCGTGAGGGAACTTTTGACCCAGAGCAACATCTTCAAAAATGCCAAGATCGGCAGGGACGCCATGGTAGATGGATTGATCGATGTCCTCTTCGGCGGAATATCGCCGAAATTGCTATCAACTTAACATCAGCACGATGGGTAGCATTACCTACCGCCATTTTGACGAGGTTTGACGGCGGATGGGTCCCCTTCTATATGCTGGAGAGAATCGGTGTTCCTAAGCAATCCCGGATTCGACTGTTGATATTTCTCCTGAATCCATATCGGCATCTTGCTGAAGTGTTTTGGATCCCATAGTCCGAAGTGC
>CAYWIG010000026.1:8562-11296 GCA_964458295.1 uncultured Myxococcales bacterium | reverse complement strand
GCTGCACCAGCTCGGATTTGTATAGTCTATCGACATCGATGCTGCCAGCGACCTCCGCCTTTTGATGTATCTTCGATATACATCCGCTGCACGTGCTTAGAGACTGTCCTGATTCAGCTTCGATATCTACATCCATTTCACTTTCGCCTTCACATGCCGGTAGGATAAAAAGAAGTGCGATGCAGATAAATATTAATGATATTTTTTGGTGTCTCATATGTGCCCCCTTTGTTCGTATAAGTACAGGCGCGCAATAAATACGCCAGATAATAATCCCCTAACTAGTTGATTTTCAACGTTTTGGATTGGAGCTTCTTTCTCATTTTGACACTTTTCTAAGGGTAGGGTCAGAAAGCTGACGCATGACCGATTTCGGTTGAAAGTGTACCCAACCTTATCTATTGTCCATCAGAACTGATTTTGAGGCCTTTTAAATATGAGTTGGGATCGCAACATATTGAAATCATTGAAAGTTGACACCCCTATCATACCTAGCGATGATGAGAGGATCGAGACATACTCCGAAGATACGATGTACAAGGGGTCTCCCGATGCCGTACTCATCGCCAGGGACGAAAAGGAGATCGTCGAAGCAATCAAATTCTGTAATAAAAACAAGGTACCTATAACCTTCTGTGGTACGCAAACGTCGATGACAGGGGCATCAGTGCCGGATGAGGGGCTTTTAGTTTCGACTGAACTCATCGAAGGGCTGGAAGACATCTATCAAAACGATAAGGGAACCTTCGCCGTAGTCAAGCCAGGCACCGTAACCGCTCTATTTCAAAAGACAATTGCCGATGCTGGCTTTTTCTATCCCGTGGCCCCAACCTCCCGTGACCAGTGCCGGATAGGGTCGAATATATCTACAAATGCCACCGGCGAGGATTCGTACAAATATGGCCCGGTCAGGGAGTACGTTCAGTCCCTAGCCCTCATCATGCCGGATGGCTCGAAGAGAACTCTGACGAGAGAGCCGGGTGAAAAACCAGTGTGGGTTAGAAATAAGGCCGGTTATCTTGAGGATTGGAAAAACCCGATCGATCTCGTGATCGGATCGGAGGGAACGCTCGGATTAATTTCGCGCGCGACTATAAAACTTTTACCGAAGACCAAGCCCTTCTTCTCCGCATTTATTCCATTTAAATCAAATTGGGACGCACTGAATTTTGCTATCGATACGAACTTAAATGATGCCGACCTAAATCCTAGGGCACTCGAACTGATCGATAGCAGCGCACTTAAGATGATGAAGACATCGAGGAGCTTTCCGGAGATCGACGATGAGATCGATTCGTTCCTATATATAAAACAGGAATACGAAGACGATGACGATTTCGTGAGGTGGATAGAGAAGTGGATAGATAAGATAACGCCCATCTGCGGAAAGAGGCTCGCCGATCAGAGCATGGTCGCCTTAACATACAACGATCAGGAAATATTCAGATTGTGGCGACACAGAATTCCTGAAGCGGCCAACGAACTCGGTAGAAAGTACTGGAATGATGGTGGGGGAAAGATCGGGAGCGATTGGTGGGCGCCGATGGATAGGCTTGCAGAGATGATGGAACATTTCTACAAAGTTGCAAATGCAAGCGGTCTTCCTTATATGGGTTACGCGCACATCGGGTGCGGTCATCCACATACGAATTTTCTCGCAAAGAATCCTACTGAAAAACAAAAGGCGCTGGACGCGCTAGCCTCATGCTGCAGGAGGGCGGTTGAATTGGGCGGCGGCGTAGCGGGCGAGCACGGCATCGGAAAAATTCACACCGACCTCATGTCGATTCAATATTCACAGAAAATCATAGAAAAAATGAAATCTTGGAAGCGCGAATACGATCCGAATTGGATATTGGGCAGAGGAAATATTTTTGAAGTATGAAATTCTAAATGAATCCTACCACGATTTTACTGGTCCAACATCGATATGAACAAAGCTGCTCCTACGATATACCCCAACACCCCCTGTACGGAGTGAGCGCGCATATTCTCCAAGTTCACTTTTATCTACGCCGGGCAACCTAATGTCCATCGCAAGGCCCTTCATATGAAGACTGTTGTGCGCAACCCTCCTGGAACGTTTTCTGAGTGCAGCATTATATTCCGGACTTCGATAACCAGAAACGACCTGAACCTCGTTTGCACCGAACTTATCCTGAAGATGATCTATGAGCTCTATCAGCTTTAATGATATATGGTGTGTTTCACTCTTGCCGTGACACCTAAGCGTATGGTCCACCGCGTCCAACTTGAGGTCGTCATAGAATCCACGCTTGTCACGATATGCGATAACGAGCCTCTCACGAGTTTGCACATCGATCAGATTTATTTTTCCATCACCTGTGTAGCGAAACGGAGAACTATGATTGATTGCAGTTTCCAGGTGTGTTGCGGGAAAGCAAACAACCGCCAAAAAGACCATAAATGCTGTGATTCGGACAAACCTTGCCATCATTACTCCTCAATACTATTATCGGTCGTACTGATGAAGAAGTTTCGCACTTTTTACAAGGCGCGCTCTGTGCAACTATCTAATATTATTGCACTATTAGTCGCCATCCTTTTTTTCTTCGCGCCCCCCCCCGCAAATTCGGCATTATCGGCGAAAAAGGGGGATGGTCGGCTAGCCCTTTTCAGCTACCATATTAAAGAATACATAGATGTCAAATACAGGGATGGCGGGGATTACAACAAGGATGCGCTCGCAAAGATAGAGAATGTCTTCAGATCC
>CAYWIG010000026.1:0-8552 GCA_964458295.1 uncultured Myxococcales bacterium | reverse complement strand
AGATATAAGGCTTATCGAAATGCTCGATCACATTCAGGATCACTTCGGCGCAGAGACCGTAGAGATAATTTCTGGATATCGCAGCAAGGCATTCAACAACATGCTTCGAGCGGACGGGCGTGGCGCTGCGAGCGAGAGTTTGCACACGAAGGGTCTCGCCGCCGATATTCACATAGATGAGGTGACCGAGGAGGCGCTCTTCAATTACGCAAAATCTCTGATGGGTGGTGGGGTGGGAATATATCCTAGGTATGCATTCGTACATGTCGATACAGGTCCCGTCAGAGTTTGGAGTGAGGATCCATGGCCAAGGAGGGTTCTCGTTGGAACGGAGAACAATCCCAACCAGACCTGGACCGCCGTAACTGATAAGAACATCTACAGCAGAGGTAACTCGATTGATGTCGTGGTTACAAACAACGGCTATGAAAAGCGCAAATTCACATCAAGGGACGTATGGCTCCAACATTTTCGAAAGGGAGATTGGTCTGAAAAGAACAGGATCGAGGTAGGTGGTGAAAATCGCAATCTCAATCCCGGTGAAACGGTGAAGATTTCATGGGGAATTCCCCCAGAACAGCCTTACGGAAAATATCGACTTGTCATATCTCCAAAAAAGGGATCTAAGGAACCGCCGTTTTACTCGAATGAGTTCTATATTAAGAAACCGGTTAATAACCGCTAACAACTATGTGGTGATCATATGCTCTTAGGTGTTCTAAGCGATACACATGGAAACATTGAGACGATGCAGGGCGTCGTCGATAGAATGATCGATAAATACCATGTCGAATCGATCATACATCTCGGCGACGACATGAAGGACACCGAGTTCTTGAACACTCACGGCAAAAAGCTTTATGTGGTTCCAGGAATGTATGAGGATGCCTGGAACGACAAGAACGTTCAGCACAGGATGATAAAGGAGTTCGACGGGGTGACCTTTTTGATCAGCCACACCCCCACCCGTGACAGTCATGACAGGAAAGGAGACATAAATCCCGAACGCGCTAGAAGTAAATTCAAAGCTGATGTTCTTCTGCATGGGCATACCCATAGACACAGGGCCGTAGAATCTGCCGACAACGGACTCATCGTGATCAATCCTGGCCACCTGAAGGATCTTCACGATAGGAACACGCCCGCCAGTTTTGCAATAATCGATGTGAACAGGAGCTGCCTCTCCGTAAAATTCGTTGGGCTTGACGATGAACTCCTTGGAGAGGAATTGTTCGATCTCAAAGAGGCGTCGATCAGAAATGACTAAAAAATTTAAAGTGTCCCTGGCCCAGATGGACGTAGGCCCCGATCGAGATGTTAATCTTAAGAATGCCGTTAAACTATGTAAGAGGGCGATAAAATCGGGGACAGACATCATATGCCTGCCTGAACTCTTCTCCTATATGGGTCACTTTCACGATCCGAGAAGCGTCGCCGAAGCCAAGAGCGGTCCATCGCTTAACACGATTAGGGAAATCGCGAAGGAGGGTGGCGTATATATAGTCGCCGGATCCATCCTTGAGAGAAGCGGAAGGATACTCCCAAGGAACACGTCCTACATGATAGGTCCGAAGGGGCAAATATTATCCCGCTACTCAAAGATGCACCTCTTCGATATCCACGTTCCTGGGAAAATACGCTTCGAAGAATCGAGATTCATGTCCTCTGGAAAAAGTGCCTCCGTTGTTAGGACAAAACATGGAACGTTCGGTTTCGCTATCTGTAACGATATCCGCTATCCGGAGTTATTTAGGAAGATGATAATAAATGGTGCACAGGTGATCTTTCTTCCTGCTGCATTCACAAAATTTACCGGAAGAAAACACTGGATTTCCTTAAACAAGGTCAGGGCGATAGAAAACCAATGCTATATAATCGCCGTAAATCAGAGCGGTAAGAACGTCGATGGCGTGAGGTTCTTCGGTTCGAGCTTGGTCGTCGATCCGTGGGGAAAGGTTCTAAAAGAAGGGCCCTCCAAAGGCGATGCGGTGATGACGTGCACGATTGATTTAGACCTTTTGAAGAATGCTAGAAGTAACCTGCCGGCCCTTAAGAAGATCAAATCGTCATATCCATTGAAAAAATATTAATAACTGTGATTACAACCCCAGGGGTTTGGATATTGGGTTGCGTGTTTTAACCCCTGGGGTTGTAATCACGCGAACATTGGACACATTTACCCAATCCAATCATGAAGCACTAAGGACATACTCTCCCTTATAAGCTCTCTCTTTAGGAACAACGCTCCACCCCTAAAGAACGCATAATCGGCACCATGCCTTCGTATCAGGCTTCCAAGTATCAGCGTGGCCATATGGTCCCTAGCATCGGATGGTATTCGGTTCCATTTTTCCTGTTCCACCCTAGGTTGAAGTCGATTGAGATATCTTTTCATTCCTCTTTCAAGCGCAACTAAAATATCAACAGACTCGATTAGAGTTGAGTCGCTCTGAAGATCGGAGTCGGGAGAAAATCCTACAAACACACTTCCAGATGATTCTGCTGCAGAAAGATCCCCATATTCTTCAGCGACTCTTGTTATTGCGGATATATTGCCGGTCATCTCTAAACCGTCTTCGAAACTATCGGAAACCGTTTGCATATTCGAGAGCAACCTTGCCAACCTCCGCCATTCCGATGCAGTTGGAGACCTTTCATAAACCGCATATTTCGTAGCTCTTAGCCTGTCCCGATCCCCTTCAAGAAGAGATAGGCCTCCCCGATATGTGTTAAGGGCAGCGGATTCTTCTAAAAGTTCTAGGAATATATCCCCTTCCAAATTTCCAAATCCGGCGAACCACAGCCCTCTTGCTATGGCAAATCGCCTTGCAGTCTCTTCCGTCAAAGACATCCTCGCCACCCGCGCCCAAGCCTTTGCCACTTCCCTGCAGCGACCTTCTAGAAGTAAGGATATTTCATTCTCAGGATTGGTGATATCGTCTGAGTTTTCTATATCTCGTAAGGCCTGAATCTCACTCAAGACCGCCATAGTGATAAACATGAATCCCTCTTCATATTTTTCAACTGCTCTCGAAAATTCCTCTGGCGGCACCTCGATACCTCCAACCTCAAGTGTAAAGATCTGTATCAACCCCGATTTTAAAAGTGCATAGGCCGCAGCGCTTACATCATCTTCCGATCTTCCCTCCCTAGCTAAACGCTGAATCTCCTCGTAAAGCAGGGGAGTTTCCTCTCTATCCCACCTAGACTTTGTAATGCCTAGAGATTTAATAAACTTAATTACATATTCTACACTGGGTGTGACATGTGTAGACACAGCTTTTCTGATTTGGTCAGGAACCGCAGCGGCCTGTTCGCTTGTAGGCCACAAGGCCGATCTAAGGACCGTGTATGGATAATCGTCGTCGCTGGTCCTGGCAGGCTTTGGAGGGCTTAAGTTTTCCACAAGGCACAGCCCGTGCCCTATGCCCCTTCGAAATCTACTCCTATCTTGCAATTGCAAGATAGGACGGGGCAATGAAAAGGCATCATGATAATCTGCAAATATAAGAACGTTATTGTCATCAACTCCCCTCGGAAACATAAAGATGCCATTGCGGTACATAACCGCATCGAGCGTCGCGTTAAACGCGGCCATGTTTGGAACTAATAAATTTGTCGGTACTCGTATCGACACGATTATATCATCCTCAGTGCTTGTCTGGTTCAGCTAATGATAAGTTCCAACTAAATTACAAGTGGTCTTATGCCCACATTTGGAAGATATGCCCCCGCTGTAGCTAAATATGCAGGCGCAGTCGGAAAGATTGGAGATAATGGTCTTATCATGCTGGTTGCTCCACCAAGCATGCAAATAACATTTTTTACTCCTACAACTTGTTGTAGAGTTGCCTGCCAATTATGGTGTTGAGGCAAGCCCGATTCCTTCATAACAATTGAAACGGTTTTTCCATTTAACGGATAACCATTTCCATACAGAAGAGCTCTCGCCTCAACATGGGAGCCGGCAAAATCATGACCGCATAAATATACGATATCAGATTCAATTGATCGCAAATCCTGCAAAAACCTGACTGCGCTTCCTGCAAATGTTTCTGCAAACTCTCTATGGCCTAGATCTACAACAGTGATTCTCCCGTCTCTTGACCCTTCGGTTTCTCTAAGCCTTTCAATAATTGGCAGATATTCATCAGAATCCAAGAGCGATGGAAGATCATCGAAATCAAGCCTTGAAACTCCACCCATAGTTTCAAGTTCTCTACTTAGCTTCACGGGATTGACGGAGAGCACCCCATCACTTATTGTAGATGCTCCTGGGGGCATATCACCTCTAATATGGACTCTCGTTCCTACCCTTCCACCTCTAACCTTTACATAACCATTGAGATGATCCGGCGTGTTATCGAAGAAGCCGACATGCCATACATGATGATTTCCTCTCAAAAACTCATAAACCATCCTCCACTTCTCAGGTTCCCTCCCTGAACCTGAATCCCAATCTATTGGGGGACCCTTGTAAAAGAGTGGCTCACTAAGCTCGTTCCAAAGTCCTGTATACCGGAGTGAAAGTTCAGCTGCCGAATGTCCGTTGGGAAGCCTGTCATCGCTGTCACTTCTCAGTGATACAAAGACAGTTTTAAGGGGAATTCCTCTTTTTTTGAGCCTTCTCCTCAGTTGCTTTATAAAGTTTATCGTTCCCCATATCGGCACTGGGCCCTCAACCCTTTTGAGTGGGTCAAAGAAGGATTTTCTATGATACGCTTGTGCTTCCTCCTGTATGTGAGGATTATCAATTCCCATGTCCTGAAGAAGTGTTTTTCCATTCCAACAAGTAAGAATGCCCTTCTCACTTTCAATGGCCTCCACCATTCGTCTTATCTCGTCGGCCCTTGGACCGTCATAATCGGCGAGCCATTCTTTAAAGAGTTTTCCGGAAAGGATCCTCACGTTAAAGAGCGTTCCATCGATATCGAGAAAAACAGCAGGTGTTTTATGTCTTTTCTTGTAGGCGTAGATTGCCTGAGCTTCCAATCTGTCTAGAATGTCCGACGTTGAAAAGTGTTCGGTGACGCCACTCGGAAGTTTAAGCGATATAGGTGAATCACCTTTAACGAGTTTTCGCTGTCCAGGCTCCCTAACGGAAAAATGCGGTGCAAGCCCTCCATCCACCTGACTTAAAGACATGTGGACCATTGCCGGACCAACCAGCCTTGCCCCGTTCGGGATCAACAGGATTCTCGCTCCGCGCGTAACCGTGTCTACCACCTCGCGGCTGGTTACAATTTTTCTTAAATGTCTGGAAAGTGGACCTATGGACTGAACGGAGCTGGCGCTCCATGCCTCAATGGCAAATTCTTCTGTGCCCCTTCTTTCACCCTTTGTTTTTCTATGAAGTTCTAAACGAGAACGTCCCGTTATAGGATCGTAGACAAAATGCACTATCGGCGGTTTTCCCCTTCTCGTTCGCTTTACAATCATATCCCTCAAATGGGCTTGGGGATATGTAGTTATATCCATAACGCCATCCCTGGCCATTATTCTAGGGATTGGACCATCAAAAGTTCCAACGCCCCGTGTCGACCTGCCGAGCTCAATAGCCCTCCACATCTCTAAAATTATCTGGTCGATCATCTCCGTATCGGAGCTATGTTCCACATAAGCCCTAGCGAGATCGGGTCTTACTGCTACAAGCCATGCCCAATCGACCAGTGGCACCGCATCCGATGAAACATCGGCCTCACGTGATGGATCATTTGTTGGACCATACTGCGGCTCTACATCCAAAGCGATGTCTACGGGTCGAAATGAATATGGAAGTATAACCACTGGACGTTTAATCATATTAGATTCTCCCCATCATCTGCCACACCTGAAGTGGTGCAATTCCGGTGACCCCCATAGCTCCACTCATAAATGGGGAGGGGATGAACGCCGGCTGTTTTGTGGATATATGAGTATGTACGTTCCAATAATCTAACTTCATCTGATCGGTAAATGGTCTGTTGGATATATATCTCGGTGTTCCAAATATTCTCCTTCTCCTAGGATCAAATGTTTCGGCCCTACCTTCCAATCTGTAAATTGATTCCAGGGTGGTTGCATCCATATCTCCATCAGTCTCCTGATCCTTAGATCTGATCGAGACCTCCTTGCCGACTAGTGGTAGACCATTCATCTTCATCGCGACGAAGAGTCCACCCTTCGTATGTTCGTCCTGGTGGTCGGTCAGATATAGAATTCTTACACCCATCGAGCGAAGATCGTGTAATGTTTCTGGTATACCATCGGCCGTCCTGATTTCCGACAGCTCTCCGTTATCATATGTAATTTCAGTATCCCGCAGATCAACAGCAACTACAGGTTCCAAGTCCGCCTGTACTGCACGACGAATCCCTTCTATCATCGGGGCATAGACCTCTGAAAGTAAGGATGGCGGCGCCTCCCCAAGGCCTGCCTTTGGAACTTTTGCATCGTATTGCAGTTCCTCCTCAGCGACATAGGGATTGACTGTAAAGGCCCCCTCTTGAAGTTTTGCAGTTTTAGGAGGTTGATCCTCCCTGATATGGACCCTCGCCATACGGGGCCGGCCCCTGAATTCGCCAACCTGACTCTCTATAACTCCATTTATTTGATCCGTAGTATTATCGACGAATAGAAAACCGCCGAGCTCTTTTCTCCTCTTCAAAAACATGCCTATAGGAACATACTTTCTCGGATCGTTTGCCACACCCTCGTCGTAGTCGACGGCGTCACCATCGTGGAATAGTCTTTCGCTCAGACCATCCCACAACCCCAACCCGCGAAGGGCCAATTCCGAAGCAGAAACTCCGTTTATCGTAAGCTCGTCGTCCGCCTTCGTTCTATTTGAGCAATATACCTTTTTGATTCTGATATATCGCTCCCGAAGTCGTCGTTCCAACTCCTTTAGAAATGTAACCGTTCCTTGGACGGGACCCAACTCCTCGACCCTCCTTTTCGGATCAAAAAAGTTGTCGTTATGATATGCCATGGCTGATGCTATTGCATCTCCGTCGTCAATTCCGATCTCCTTAAGAATCTTCTCTGGAGTCCATCCCACCATGTCGAATGGGATATCCCTCCTCCCCCTCATCAACATGCGCATCCGAAAGGATGATATGGGACCATTTATCTCTTCGACAGGTTCATTTTCTCTAGCGCTCACCTTCTCCCTTATCTCACCTGCACGCGGGCCGTCGTAATGCCTTAGCCATTCATAGAAAAGCTTGCTCGCAAAGAGCCCTGCCTGAAAAATCGTTCCATCCAGATCTAGAAATATCGTAGGAGTTCTACCTTCGGCATCTATTCGAACAGCGTCCTCTACAAGAATATCTATGAGCGTATCCATCATGAGGGTCTCGGTTAGAGCTGGAAGCGTAAGGGATGCCGCGGCATAATGCCGCGTTTTCCTGTAAGGAGGTGCAAGTTGAAATCGATGATGGGGAGATCTGTATGAGTGAAATCTTCCATCGTGTTGTATGCTCGATGATTCTTTGGCGGTATAAGAAGGAAGAACGCTAGAATGGTTCGGAATCAATAGGTATCTTATGCCAAAGGACATATTTCTCTGGGCTCTTTCGTCGAGCAGCAATTCTCGCATATGACCTATAATAGCCCTGTCCAAATAATGCGTGTTGCTGTACACCCATGAGCTCCCAAGCTCTCCGAGGTCGTCAGGTGCTGGAACGAGCTCCACCCTGACTCCGTCAATAATATCGTCCGGCAGCACCCCCAAATCACTCGGCGCCCTCTCCTTTGACAAAAACCTAAGGATTGCATTGCGCGTGTCGTATCGCCTGAAAAGTTCCCTTAAATCAGGTTCGGAGTGTCTGGTGATATCTATCGGAGCGGTTAATCTTAAACCATCATGTACGGCGGATGAATGCGCTGATAGCTCCACAAGAGCCAAATACATCTCGTGAGCTGAATTCAGACGATCCGTGCTATAACTGCCATACCCCATATACTGCCTGATTAGATCGGGGCGTGTGGTTGAAAGCACACTCCACTCCTCCAGCCCGAACGAAGCATAACCATCCAGAGAAATTTCAGGCGATATGTATGCGCCATCACCACCAGAATCTGAAAAATGTGGTTCGATAACAACTGGTATTTTTAATCCACCAATACCCACTTGGACCTATCCCTATCTCCCTAAGTTAATTACTAAAATATATCCTGTTATCGTTCCAACGCCGATTTTGTTGCGAACTTTTGGAGCAACTTTTCCCTTCGCCTGCCGATAATAATAATGAAAGGGACTTGTGAGATGCTAAGACCGGAAGTCATAGAGAAACTCAAGAAGGATCAAGAGGAGCTGCAATATTCGATCCTGGAGTTACCCTTATATCTACCTGAAATAATTGAACAAGATGCCCCTGCTGAGGAAGAGGAGAAGACCGAGTCTCGAAGGGTTGTCATAATTGACCTACTTTAGGCCCAAAATAGGGAATAAAGGGAAAGAAGTGAAAGAAAACGGCAAAATCGATTAGATTTTGCCGTTTTTTTATCCATTGTAACTATTTATTACCGTTACAAGCCCCTGGGGCTTGTAATGGTTGACAATATTTACA
>CAYWIG010000025.1:0-11299 GCA_964458295.1 uncultured Myxococcales bacterium | reverse complement strand
GCTGCGTAAGCTGCGCCCGAAATGCGCCGTACGTAAGGTCGGTATTATCGTATGCGTTGACACTTAAAATTACTACTGATCTATATCAACATCTATCGAGCCGAACTTACTGTCGATTGTGACCTTGTGCCTTCCGTCACCTACCTTCGCCGTCAGCAGGCTGTCTTTCTTTTTCGTAGGAAAGTTGCAGTCGATTTTGCTGAACTTCGACTTCCCGGTAAGCGTAAAGCCGTAGCCCTTCTGAAGCTCCAGGTCGACATCTCCGTACTTCGCATCGACGCTGATATCTCCAGATACCCTTTTAACTTTCGCCTGACCATACTTGCTATCTATCTCAAGGTTCCCTTTTACATCTTCAAGTCGCATCGTGCCATATTTCGTATCGGCGCTTAGGTCCCCACCTATATTCTCTACCTCTGTAGTTCCGTATTTACCATCTATCGTTGCATCACCCTCGATGTTGCGTACGTTAGTAGTTCCATACTTCGCCTCCAATTCAAGAGGGCCCTTTATGGATATGACATTCAGGTTGCAGTTCTTGCATTCGATATCGGCCTTCATCCATTTAGGAACCTTTATATCTGCTTCATATGCGAGCCCCGTGATTCCATCCGGGTACGTGAGTTTTTCGGAGAGAGGATCGGCTCCCTCGATATTGATCGTAGATCCATCTATCTTATACTCCACGTTCATCGCGTTTAATATCTGACCCGCCTTCGTGCGATCACTTCCATATACCATCTTCTTGAATTCGATCTTTATATCAGTCGTGTCCGTTCCGACTATGTTCACCCTTCCATTTACAAATTCCACATCTATACCCTTCGTTCCCTTGCTTGGAATCGACAGATCGCCCTTGCCCTCCACAAGTGGTTTTATCTGTAGGAGCTTGAGGATATTCGTTCGCTAGAATTTTCCATCGACCTTAATACCGCCCATCTTTATAGTGTTACCCTTCGCATCGATGTCGACGATACCCTTTATCTTAACCCCATCATCCGTCACTGATATCGCATCGTTGAAGACCCTCACCCCATCGTCATCGATTTCGACGAGGCTCCCTTTAAACATCGCGACGAATGGAAAGAGTACATATTTATAGCTGAAGTAACCTCCACCGATACATAGGGCGACTATAACTGCGACGATCACCAAAACAGTATTTCTGACCGAATGTTTTTTGGGAGGTATAGCCCATCCGCGTTGCTCGCAATATTGTGCCGCGATAGTTTCTGGCGCACCCATCTTACCCAGCACACCCTTTAGCGATTCATCGTCGAACACTCCCTCCGAATCGTTATCCCATCTTTCGATTATATGTTCTTCGATTTCACGCGTGATATCGTCGCGATCGGTTTTGCTGAGATGGGACAACCTTCTGCCTAAAATTTTGATGTATCTCTTTATCAATGGATTATTTCCGTTCATCTTCCACCTCCGTTTTTATCTATTAGATCGTTTATGCTTTTCGTGAATGAACCCCACGCTCCGTTTATCTTCTCCAAAAGCTCCGTGCCTTTCTTGCTCAGCGAATAATATTTTCTTGGCCTTCCCTGATCTGACTCAACCCACTCGGTGAAGACGAGTCCCTCAGCACGAAGCCTCGAGAGGAGGGGATAGATCGTTCCCTCCGTGATCGTCAGATCAGGAATCTGTTCAAGGTGCTGGACCATCTCAAGGCCATAGAGAGCTCCGCCCTTGAGAATATTCAGAATCACCATATCCAGAATTCCCTTTCTGAGCTGCACTTTCCAGGTATCGACTTCCATAAGGCTTCCTTTCTCCATCAAGCAAGATAACTTGTTATGCAAGGTATTATGCAATACACGACACCTTGTCAAGCATCAACAAAAACTACCTGGTAGTTTTTGTTGAAATGTGTATGGATTTCAGAACATTATGGAACAAAAAAATTTTCCATCATATCTCGATCTGGCTGAATCTGGGGAACTAGCAAAGCGGGCTGGCGCAGCGTACGGACTCATGGAGTCCTGCAAGCTCTGCCCCCGCAGATGCGATGTAAACCGCCTCAAGGGGGAGAGGGGATTCTGCCAAATTGCCAAAATAGCGGGTGTGGCGAGCCACAACCTCCATTTTGGCGAGGAGCCCCCCGTCACCGGCACGCGTGGATCCGGCACCATATTCTTCACCGGTTGCAACCTGAGATGTCGATTTTGCCAAAATTATCCAATCAGTCAGTTCGGCCACGGTGAGAAGGTGACTCCAGAGCGCCTGGCACAGATGATGCTGAACCTTCAGAAACGGAATGCACACAACATCAATCTCGTCACTCCATCCCATGTCGTACCTCAGTTTCTGGCTGGGCTTGCGATAGCGGCCAAGGGGGGTCTCCGACTTCCCATAGTCTATAACTCGAGCGGCTATGAGGGCTTGGAGGCCTTGGAATTGTTGGATGGTGTCATCGATATATACATGCCGGATATCAAATACGTCTCCAAAGATGCGGCCGATAGATGTTCATCAGCACCCGATTACTGGGACCACGTCCGCCCGGCTATGAGGGAGATGTATCGTCAGGTGGGCGAGCTAAAAATGGATGACGAGGGAATCGGCGTGCGCGGAATGTTGATTAGACATCTGGTTTTACCCGGTGAACTCACTTCATCTGAAAGGGTATTCGAGTTCGTCGCATTAGAGCTCTCGAAGGATGTTCCTGTTAATTTAATGAGCCAATACTTTCCAGCCCACCTGGCTGTGGATGATCCGCTCCTCGGCCGCAGGATTACAAAGGACGAATTCGCCAAAGCAGAGGCTGCCCTTCACAGATGGGGATTAGATGAAGGCTGGATTCAGCACATTTAGTGTTTAGGTGTCTAGGTGTTTAAGTTGATAGACGTTGAAAAATAATCCATTATTTTCCTTAGACACCCATAAACCTAGGCACTTAGACACTATATTATACAATTGCTTCTCAAAGCCCTATCTGATAAGGATTTCCGCCTATGGTGAAGGGTCTAAAACAGCTTCTAGATGCCAACTGCGGTAGGCAGCACGAGCTATTTGCGAAATATCTGAACCCACAGCTCGTGAGGGTGCTCCGTACGATCGGCTATGACAACAACTATGTCAGAGCCGAAGGGCCGATCCTCTACGATGAAAAGGGTAATGATTACCTCGATTTACTCGCCGGCTACGGCGTCTTTGCCCTTGGCAGGTCGAACCCCAAGATACTCAAGGCACTACATGAAGCGATTGATCTGCAATATCCGAACATGGTCCAGATGGACTCTCCTCTCATAGCTGGTCTCTTGGCTGAGCGTCTCACATCATATATGCCAGGTGGTGTCGATACCGTGTTCTTTACCAACTCCGGCACAGAATCAAATGAGGGCGCTATCAAATTCGCCCGTAAGGCCACCGGTAAGAAACGAATCCTCTTCTGGGACCATGCATTTCATGGACTGACCACCGGATCGCTCGCGCTAAATGGCGGTGATGAATTCCGCAAGGGTTTTGGAGATCTACTCCCCGGAGCTACGATGATCCCGATGGGTGACATCGATGCACTTGAGGCGGAGATTAAAAAGGGTGACGTCGCAGCATTCATATTTGAACCGATACAGGGGAAGGGCGTCTATATAGCATCCGAAACATTTCACAAAGAGGCTGAGAGTCTCTGTAAAAAACATGGCGTCATCATTATATGTGATGAGGTTCAGACGGGATTTGGAAGAACAGGGAAGATGTTCGCCCACGAGCATTGGAATTTAAATCCCGATATCGTGACGGTCGCCAAGGCGCTCTCCGGAGGATTCGTCCCCGTCGGTGCGATCTGCTACCGTAGATGGATATACGACAAAGTCTTTACCGGGATGGAGGACTGCGTCGTCCATTCAAATACATTTGGAAGAAACGTCCTCGCGATGGCCGCGGGGCTCGCCACCCTCGACATCATCGAGGAGGAGGGGATAGTCGATAATGCAGCGAAGACCGGTCAGACTATAATCAACGGACTTCGTTCTATGCAGGATCGTTTTGAAATGCTCTCCGAGGTCCGTGGTTTAGGACTTATGGTCGGCATTGAATTCTGCGCGCCGAAGTCCTTAAAACTCAAGATGGGCTGGAAGATGGTTCACGCTCTAAACCAGGGCCTCTTCGGTCAGATGATCACGGTGCCGCTCATGAAGGAACACCGCATACTCACGCAGGTCGCAGGTCATAACGTGGATATTGTAAAACTCTTGCCACCTCTAATAATTAATGGGATGCATGCCGAGAGATTTTTGACAGCTTTCGAAAAAGTCGTCGCTGACTGTCACAAGTTTCCGGGAAGCGCGTGGACAGTCGCAAAGGATCTTGCGGCAGCAGCGGCCAGATCAAAGAGGATGGCAAAGGATGAAGAGAGAACGCGTACTATTCAAACTCCTTCCGATGATCTTGGTGATCTTTCTGATGACGTTATCGGCCCCCCTGTTGGCGAAGGAGAAGGCGTCTGATTCGGATGCTGAAATAACGAATACCGAACAGGAATCCGATGACGGCGAAGATAAAAGATCCACAGTCGTCACCGATCGACATCGACCACATAAAAAATTCTTAAGCGAACTTACATTATTCGGTGGAGATTATCTCGGCGACGAGTGGCATAACACCTACGATGTCGGTGGAATGTACACACTTCACTTCAACGAGACCTTCGGCGCCTCGGCAGCCTTTACCTATAGCGAACTCGATTACGACGGCACCGGTAACTTCGGGAGGAGCGTTGTCGATGACAATATGTATATGGGCCATGGAGCACTCATCGTAAATAACGACTGTGCGTTTCGAGCGGGAAAGACCACCATCGAATGCGACCTCTTCATGACGATCGGCGGAGGCGCTATAAGAATAAATCGAATCTGGGAATGGATGATCGTGGTGGGAGGAGGAATGCGGGTATACACCCCACTCGATTGGTTTGCCATAAGGTTCGATGTAAATTCCTACCTACATCCAACGCCTAACCCCACCGGCAACACCTTCGATTCAGACATCGCCATGAACCTCGGCCTCTCATTCATAATTCCTATCAAAAAGCAGGAACGGGAGATGGATATTCGAGAGGCGGAGATGAAATAGGCTTTCTTATCTGCAAACATTTTAATCGACTTTAAATTCCAAAACACAAGCACCAAATCCCAAATAAATCTCAATAACCAAATTTCAATGACCAAAACACAGAACACCCAAATCTCCGAAAGAAGGACGCTTCGTATGAGCCTTGTTTTTCGGTAATTGGAATTTGGAATTTATTTGTTATTTGGTGCTTGAAATTTGGGATTTACTATATCGAAACAGCACTTACTCGTCGTCATTGTCGTCGTCATCATCCCCATCATCGGAGGAGGGGAATCGAAGCGTCACCGCGACAATCTTGTCGCTCTCTTCAGGCACCACAACTTCGGTATAACCGTACGCTGCGGTCACCCACCCTGACGAGCCGCTACGCAGCAGCTTACCTTCGATCTCAAGCGTCTGACCTGCGTGGGCTGTGACGTTTTTCATCGTAAAGTTTCCTAGCCCGCCATAAATCTTAAGCGCCAAACGATCGAGCGGACCATCCTTCGGGTAGACCTCTATCTGCATCCCTTCGATGGGGATCTCCTCATCCTCACATTTCTTACAGGTGGCATTTCCAGAGATTGTAAAGACAACCGTATTCGCCTCGCTGTAATCGAGGAGATTACCCTCAAGCGTCGGATCCCTTGCATCACCCGAACATGCAAAGCTCCACCACATCGATATAGCTGCGAATAATATGAATATTCTCATAGATGTATTCTTCATAAAACCTCCTAATAATTGCGGAGTTTATACTTTATAGATGATTCATGGCAAGTGGTTCCTTCATATCCAACCCCAGGGGTTTGGATATTAGGTTGCGTGTTTTAACCCCTGGGGTTGGCTGGATAAAGCGATGAGGACGAATTTGACATAAGCTGAATTCATCGCTAAACACCGGAAATTACAAGGAGGTATGGTATGTCGAACTACAAATTTAAGCTATTGGACAAGTCTCCAAACTATTCATTTCCGAAGCTCACCGATGAACAAAAGAGACTTAAGGGAAGAAAGCTCGATCGATCTGTTCAGCAGTTGGATCTTGAAAACATTAAATCGATAAACGATCTCGTGACTTCCTATGGCAAGGCCTCGATTCAAGCCAGAAACATCGGCGGCTGTGCCGACGTCGTTGAGAGGATGATGTCGGACACCGACAGACCGACCGTGTTTTTGGGACTTGCAGGTCCACTTATCGCGGCGGGGCTTCGTAAGGTCATCCGAGATATGATCGAGAATAAGATGGTGGATGTCGTCGTATCGACGGGCGCAATCCTCTATCAGGATTTCTATCAGTCGCTAGGTTTCAAACACTCAGTAGGTACGCCCGATGCCGATGACAAAGAACTTCGGGATCTCTACATCGATAGAATATACGACACGTATGTGGATGAAGACGCCTTCTGGAAGCTGGATTGCTCGATTGGACACTTCGCCGACGAACTTCCCGCGGGAAAATATTCCACTAGACAGTTTTTGGAAATATTAGGCAGCACGATCGACGATAAAAATTCAATTCTAGGAACGGCCGCTCGTCACAATGTTCCGGTCTTCGCGCCCGCACTGAACGACTCGTCGATAGGTATTGGACTTACCGAACACTATCATCGCTGTGTTACCGAAGGCAGAGAGGGCGTGATCATCGATTCGATCCGCGACAACTATGAACTAACGCAAATCGTCGTAAAATCGAACTGCACCTCCGCGATCTATGTCGCAGGCGGCGTACCGAAAAATTTCATAAATGATTCCGTGGTAATGGCCTATATCTTTGGCTTTGATACCGGTGGACATAGATATGCGATTCAAACGACAACCGATTCACCCCATTGGGGCGGGCTATCCGGTTCAACCCTTTCCGAAGCGACGAGCTGGGGAAAAGTTTCGAAGAAAGCAACGCACTGCATGGCATTTGTGGAGCCGAGCGTCTCACTTCCTTTAATAGTCGGAGCCGCGCTTGAGAAGGGAACTTGTAAGAAGCGTTCTCGCATCGAGTACGAATGGGATTCACCTGTGTTGAAGGGATTGAAGAAATAGAAAAAGGGGCCGATTTTTATTTTCGACCCCCCACAGTCTACTTAGTCATTGCCCGACTTGATCGGGCAATCTATTTCAGATCACTGGTTCAAAGCGCCAGGCGTTATGCTGCCTCCGTCTATATCTACGACTACATCAGGACTATCAGAATCGGACGAACCGTGTGGATCTGATGTTTCTCCATGCGGATCCTCTTCAGGAGGTTGCTCCTCAGTGTGTCCGGTGCTCTCTTCCGTGGCTCCCGGTGTGGTACTGGTACTGGTCGCGCCATCACTTTTGGGCCTTCTGGTAGTGGTTGATGTTGTCGTCGTCTCCTTAGGTAGCTCCTCGGTGTATTTTATCATCCCCTCGGTTTCTGAACCGGTCGTACTGCCCTCCGATGTCTTTCTGATTGTAGTTGTTGTTACAGACGGAGTGTCCACGGTATATTCCGTAGTCACCTCGGCCTCGGAGGTGGGATTGGAATCAACGGAATTCTTTCTAGTTGTACCACCGGGTGAGGTGCTCGGAACGACATCCTCACTTACTTCCTCACTAGGAGCATCTGAACCGGACCCTTCGGGAGCTACATCGGCTGGAGGCATATCTCCACTATATTCCATCGATGCCCCACCAGAATAATCAACTACCGTCTTAACTGGAAGTCCGGCAGATGGGACTGTCGAACCACTGCCCTCAGATGTTTCTGTGGTGGTGGTTGTAGTGATGGCTGGAGGAACATAAATGGGAGCCCCTGGGGTTACTGGGTCTACAGTGCCGGAGTCTTCCGGACATCTACACTTCTCCCATGCACAACTTGCGTTACATTCCTGTTCAGCGTTATCAGGACACTCCTCACAATCTCTAAGCGTACCGGGAATACAATCAAAGTCCTCATCCTTTTGACCATCACAGTCATTATCGAGATCGTCGCAAATCTCGGCCACGGAGCCCTGTCCGCCCTCGCAAGAACCCCAAGTTCCATCTTCACAGCTCTGTAGGCCGAATTCGCATTCGCCAACGTCCGTGCCACACTGCTGTTCATCACCACTTGAACATTCACACGGCTCCGCTGTACATTCGCTCCACCCACCGCCAGCGACACAGGTCTGCTCGCCAGGATTGCCGCATTCGTTTTCGCAGCTCTGTTTCAAACCTTCGTCCTCATCTAGAACGCCGTCACAATCGTTGTCCTCACCATTGCAGGTTTCAGGGATAACAGGTTCGACCTCACCTACGCATGGTTCGCTCCACGCGCCATCTATGCACTCTATCGTTTTACTGACACACTCTCCTTTATCGGTGCCGCAGACTTTCGTATCACCGTTTGTACATACACATCCATCCTCATTATCAGTTTTATTGTTGCAGTTATCGTCAATCACTCCGTCGCAGATCTCCGCTGACAAGGGAGCCCTCGCAGTACAGTTCTCCCAGGTTCCATTATTGCACGTCTCCTTACCCGTGGTGCCGCATTGCGTATTCTCACAATCCTGCGTAAGCCCTTCGTCAACACTCTCATCACAGTCATTATCCTTACCATCGCAGATTTCATTATCAGGTTCAATTGCCGTGCAATTTATATATTCTCCGCCAACGCATGTCTTCACCCCAAATTCACAAAGACCGGTGTCCTTTGATCCGCATGGTATTGTTAAATCTTCATCAACCGAACCATCGCAGTCGTTATCGATATTGTCGCACTGCGTCTCCGGCTCCTCACCCTTAGGGGGTGGCTCTATAGGATTACCATCTACACAAAGTTGTCTTTGTCCATTACAGATGCCATTTTGGTTTTCGGCTAGAGGCATAAGCACATCGTCAATTATTCCGTTACAGTCGTTATCCTTACCGTCACAGACCTCATCCGATGTCTCTGCAGCATCTTCACAGTCACCCCAGATACCTGTGATATCGCAAACCTGCTTTCCAGGATCACAATAGATGCTGAATTCCGGCGGTTTTTCACACAGCCTCGTCTCATTTTTGATGCATGGGCAGTTTTCGTCGGCCGTGCCCTTACAGTCATTGTTGATTCCGTCACACAGGGTCTCCGAGACCTCGTAGCCCTGAATGCTAGAATAGTCTGGCTCCTTCCAGCCGTTTGCGCCATCGCATACCTTTACCGCGTCCACACATACTCCTATAGTCATATCGGCTGGTGGTGGGGTCAGACCTTCATCTATTCCATCTTTACAGTTGTTATCCTCCCCATCGCATATCTCATCCTGGGGTTTTGGTGCATCGCATCCGCCAAACTCCAGGGTTCCAGGAATGCATTCCATATACCCCATGCCGCAGTCGGTATAGCATGCCTTCTTGACCTCGTCCGTCACGCCGTCGCAGTCGTTATCGATACCATCACATTTTTCGACGCTCTCCTCCTCCTCATAGTCGTTTACCACCTGCTCATACATCGGCACCCACTCGCCTTTGACTTTATCGCACACCTGCACCTTTCCTACACAAGGGCCAACTTGTTTTGGAAGTAATGGTGCGTTTTCATCGATGGTGTTATCGATTATTCCATCGCAGTCGTCGTCGATGCCATTGCAATCTTCGGGCATAACCGCCGTCGCTCCGACGCAGACGTCGATCCAGTTGCCGTTAATATCGCACTTCTGGATTCCAGGATTGCAATTGATGCTGAATTCGGCTGGTTTTTCACACAGCCTTTCATCGTCTTCGCTGCATTCGCAATCCTCATCATCGGTCCCATCACAGTCGTTGTCCTTGTTGTCGCAAAGGCTCTCCTCTACTTCAAAACCATCTATCCCGGAGAAGTCTGGCCAGGATAAGATTCCGTCTTTGCACTCCTGTGACTGTTTTTCAGTTCCTAGATGTTCTTTGCACACTCCGTAGACAGGTTTTTCATCAAGCTGGACATCGTTATCAACTTCACCATCGCAATCATCGTCGAGTCCGTTGCATATCTCCGCCGGTAACCCAACCTTCTCAGGGGTGATCACTATCCAGTTTCCGTTCTGACATTCCTCCGTTCCCTTCTCGCAAATACCATCATCCTTACCAAACTGCCTGGTAGTTCCGTTTACACAGTTACAACCCTCTTCCGATTCTCCACTACAGTTTTCATCTAACTCTCCATCGCATACCTCCTCGTCAAGCGGTTGCACGCCGCCCGTGCACGGCTGCCACACGCCACCTGCACATGTCCTCGTTGCCCCCTCACAGATGCCAATTTTAGGACATACTTCCACCGTACCATCAGTGCACTCGCACCCGATATCAAAATTGCCATCGCAGTCGTTGTCGATGCCATCGCACTTCGTCTCCTGCTGTTGATATAGGTCTTCGCCGGTAAGTTTCAGCACGGCCGCTTGGAGATCGGCTGGATCCTTCCAGCCTAGAATACCATGGCATACCTGCTTCAACCCCAAACACGCTCCGGTGTTATCAATTACATCCGGAGCTTCCAAACCATCATCGACTATGTCGTTGCAGTCATTATCCTGGCCGTCGCAATACTCTCTAATGTCCGGCTCTACGTTGCCATCACACGCGCCCCACCTTCCAATGCGGCAGACCTGAACTCCCAACTTACACATTCCAATATCTGAGGAGCCACATACCTGTTTCTGACCGTTTGTGCATTCACATCGTTCATCGACGGCTCCGTCGCAGTCGTTATCGATTCCCTCACACCTGGCAGGTTCCTTCTGTCCATCCTCCTCCCTCACATATTCAGGAGTTCGCTCATAGTCCGGTTCAACCCAGCGGTTTTTGCCGTCACAAATTTTCAAACTCCCCCTGCAAACGCCGAGCTGGAGATCGGCTAGCTCCTCACCGATTTCATCGTGTTCATCTACCGATCCATCACAATCGTTGTCCAGCCCATCACACCTCTCCACTGTCGGTCCTACGATATCTCGACATACATCCCACCTTCCTTCAACGCATGTTCTAAATCCGGGTTTACAGATTCCGATCCTCTTCCCTTCACATGGTTCGATATCGCCCTCTTCGCAGACCAACTCGAACTTCTCCGGCGTATGGCTAACGACGGAAACCGGCCCGTCAGACTTTGGAGGGCTGGGAAGTCTCACGAAGAGTTTTAATGCACAGGCATCCTCATCCTTCTCCCCATCACAATCGTTGTCGAGGCCATCGCAGGTCTCATCCGACGGCATCACCTGATTGAAGCAGCAGTAGATACCGGGGACATATGTAACAGTTGGGGATGGCAAGTAGTGGAGTATCC
>CAYWIG010000024.1:0-11673 GCA_964458295.1 uncultured Myxococcales bacterium | reverse complement strand
GGTGTGGAACGCAGAAAATTCGCTAGGTTGGATCTTGCCCTTACGATCAGCTATAAGGTGCTTGGACATAGTTCTGGGCAGCCCATGGATCCGAGGGAGGCGATCTCCAGCGATATAAGTGTAGGCGGCGTAAGGCTTATGACGCCTACGAAGCTTGAAAATGGAACGACGCTCGAACTGGAAATTATCCTTGGGGATGATGATGAACAACTTGTACACGCCGAAGGTGAGGTGATGTGGCAGAACAAAATTTCCAGCACGAGCTACGAAACCGGTGTCCAGATTAAAGGGATGCCATCTGACGACAAGAGCAAGTTCATGCAATTCGTCTTCGACCAGATGGCGAAGGTGGTCGCTTGATGGTTTTGAAAAATTCATCTTGAATAACACAAGGTTAGCCGGCGAAAATATTTTATGAGCAACTTTTTCGCCTGGGATGCGATAAGAGGGGTGGCATGCATAAACGCTCCTATTATGAAATACTTCAGGTCGCATCTGATGCGTCGCAGGAGGTTATCTCCTCCGCGTACCGTACCATCATGACACGGCTGAAAAAGCACCCCGATCTCGGTGGAGATACGGAGGAGGCCGTCCTTATCAATGAGGCGTATGAGACTCTCTCCGATCCTAAGCTTCGGGCCAAATATGATAAATCGATTGAAGTGGCAGGTCCCGATTTCAGCTCAGTAATCAAGGATGAAAAGAGGACTATTGAAAGAAGGCGTGCACCTAGAAGGGATGTGAATGCTGTAGTCTCATTTTGTTTGGGGCACGATCAAAACTGGCATTCAGCTAGGGTAAAGGATGTATCGATCCTTGGCGTGCGGCTTCAGTCGCACCAACCGTTTGAAGTCGGACAACATCTCATTATCGTTCCATCCAACTTGGCGACTGCCGCCATCCATGGAACCGTCAAATGGAAGAGGATGTTCCATCCATCCACATTCGAGAGGGTCTACGAGGCCGGTATCGAATTTTCGGATCAGATTTCAGATATTGAAGATAGAATTGCTTAGGCGAAACCGTCGTTTGTCCTGTGCATATATCAACAAATTTAATTAAGAATTAAGAATGAAGAGTTGAATTAAGAATTAAGATTTTTATAATGAAATTACCGCAATTCTTAATTCTTAACTCTTAATTCTTAATTGTTTCGATGTTATGTTAGATGCCTTGCGTTCATCAGGGTTTTAAAATAACCCCCTTACCCGTTCTTCCATCGATCTTTGTGATGAAGGGTTTGTCCATTCTGATCAGCTTAACGTAATCGAGTTCCTGGGTGACCTTCTGTGAGTTGAGCCAATCCCAATCTAGTTTGTTCTCCTCATCGGTCATGTCGATCGATATGTAACCTATTCTACATGATGCTATATTGTGGAAGAAATGTGTTCCCTGCGAAGGTTCAACATTTAATTCCTCTGTGGAGATTTCGCATATGACCTTTGCATGTGAGATCTGCGAATACGAAACGGGAATGCCGAGCAGCGGGTTGGCCGTGCCCCACCGTCCAAATCCAAATAGAACGTAGTTTAATCCCTTGGAAATCATATCGGCATTCAGTTTTCCGATCTCGGCTGCAATCTCCGAAGTTTTCTCTATATCAAAGCACTCCTGTTTGACGAAGATGAGGTTGTTGATGGTGTCGAAGAGGCCATTTCCCATAGCCCTGTTGGAAAGAAGCAGGCATCGCTTGTTATCCTTCCTATCGATACAGACTTCCTCCGCTTCCTCCCCGGTGACGAGCGGTCTTATCTGAAGAAAGGCGAACGAGGCTGGAGTCCCCTTCTTGGAAAGATTTGCCGCATATTCTATTTCTACGGGACATCCCATTCCCGACGAGCCGATTTCGAGCATCGCTTCGATAATCTTGGCCAGTGGATATTCGGATCCGCTGAGGAGTCTCTTGAATGTCAAAACGCGTTGGCCATCTCGAAGCGTTCCCTCGTAGATGACATCATCCTCTGGGGAATACACGGCGCCAAGTCTGGCCAATGGACCGTCCTTCTCCGCTATCTCCAGCGGGAGTGATGCGAGCGTTCCTGCCTCGTTCAGCGATAGCGCCCGATCGGCCCTGTGGAGATCCACGCCGTCGAATTTCCGCTGTGAGTTCATCAGAATGTCTTTAGTCTTTGAGTATTGCGGTAGAATGTTTGGATACTTTGGAGAAAATCGCAAGGCTTTCTCCCCTCGCATAGCGGTGGTTCCAAGTCCCATGACCAACTGTGCAACGCCATCCTCAGGCTTTAGATATCCGACAGGGAAGAAGTTGTATGATTGCGCAACCCCTGCGACATCGGGGTAGAAATACTGACCGTGAACCTGTCCTGCAACCTGCTGGATGATCACCGCCATCTTCTCGCTCTCCACCGCAATTCCATTCGCCTCCATATATGCCTTGGGATTTGAAAAGAAGGTCGATGCGAAGACGAGCTTGATCGCGGAGAGAAATTGCCTGAGCCTCTCCTCAAAATTCGTTTGGTTGTTCGGTATCAGATATGTCGCATAGAGTCCTGCGAAGGGCTGTGATAGCGAATCCTCTGATAGCGACGATGATCGTACAGCGAGTGGTTGGGTGATCTTCTTGAGAAAGGAAGCGAGCGCCCCTACGAGCTTTGTCCCTAGCTCCGCTTCGAGGAATGCGCTGGCAATCGCGGAATCATTTTTTTCCTCCATCGCGACCTTGTGCAGGTGATTCTTTTCCAGGAAGCGATCGAAGACCTCCGTTCCTATGGCTGCCGTCTGTGGTACATAGATATTGTATTTGCTCAGGCGCTCTTCGATGTCGGGTTTCGTCAGGAGCTTACTCATGAAAGCGATTCCCCGACCCTTTCCACCTATGGAACCTTCTCCAAATCTTATGAAGGGGGTCGTCAGCTCAAAATCCCTTTCAGAGAATTGGCTTATCCTCGCCTCGCGTCTCTTCTTGCGCGCTAATTCTAAACCCCTCTTGATTCTATGTCGTATGTCATCGGTAGTTTCGAAATCTGAGTACTTCATCGGCCGAAGTTCTGCAGCCAACTCGAATTCTCCGCGGGCGAAGAGCCAGTGTGAAAAATGATTTCTCCTCCCGTGGAATTCGATAGATTCATCTGGCATCGAATCGAGAATTCTCTCCATCTCACGTCTATTTCTAGCCCTTCCCACCTCCTTGCCGTTTGGTAGATAGAATATGAAGTCGCCGAATCCGAAGTTGTTGAGTATGAATTTCCTGAGTTCCTGAAGGAGATGCGGAGAATTTTTATCGGCGAACGAGGCTCCAAGCGAGGCCGCCCTATATGCCTGTACGGAATCCTTCGATTGCAGAAGGACCGGAATATTTGGATTGTCCTTCTTTACCAGCTCGGTGTATGTGAATCCCGCTTCGATATCCGGTTCGCCGTCCTTTGGGAAGCGCCTGTCGCTTATGATGCCTAGGACGTTATCGTGATAACGCTTATAGAGATCCACCGCCTCCTCGTAGGTCTCCGCCAGAAGGATCTGGGGCCGGCTCGTCATTCGAAGCACCTACTCCTCATCACTCGTTCCTTCGGCGATGAGCGATCTCGGCTGTTCAAGGATCTCTGTATAGATCAGGGGTAGATAGGTGCTATAGAATTGCGGTGAGTCCTCCACGAGGATTATAACCCGTGCGTTCTCCTCCAAGCAGTCGTGTGAGGCGTTCAGTATATCCTCAAAATATTTAATTATGGCCAAGAAGAGCCTCGCGTCCCCGTGCCAAAAGAATGTTTTGTCGATATTCGTAAGACATTTGACCTTGGAGAGGCCTGATAGACGTCCAGTTTCGGAGGTTAAAAGAGCAATCGGTAGGTTGGGGGAGATCTTCTTTATTTTCGTCGCCATCTCGTAGATGTTCGCCTTCTTTCCAACCCTGATGCCGGTGACCACGAGATCAAAGTGTTTCTTTTCGATCAGATGGATCGCCTCCTCGGCCGTGGATACGCGCGTGACCACCGGTGCGTTGGTCAGATGGAGCAGGGCATAATCGTCCGATATCCTATCGGAGATGAGACCCTCCTCCTCCATGATGTAGAGGTCGTATTCGCTGGATACGAGGAGGACCTTGAGGATCCTGTTCAACATGAAGGTGTTTCTTTCGTGTGTGACTGTCATGATTGGATTAAATAAAACAAAATGATACGATTGGCCAGCCTATTTCTGATAGGGATTAATTGAAGAGAGGGCCACCTAAAGGGGTTCCTTCGTAGGGTCCTTCATGATCACCATCGGGCGTCTGTGATGATGGGGGATTCTCAGGGACGGGCGGCTCATCCATTTCAATGTCATCCGGGACGCATGAACAAAGGTCCTCCTCGCCGATGGAGAACGATATCAACGTCAAATCCTCCTCGCACTGTATATTCTCAACCTCGTCACAATGGAATATCATAAACCAGGCGGCATCGGCCTTCACGCAAAATAGGACTACAGAGAATAGGATCAGAATCGATATGATTTTTGTCCGGTGCTTGTGCATCTTGTTCTCCCTTTAGACCTCCAAGTGTATTTCAATGCAAGAGCCGTTCCATTTTGTGGCGTTGTGGTAAATGGGCGCAAATGCTTAATACAAGCCCATATGCCCTGGGATGGGTATATCAGATCGATAAATTACGTCAATTTTGTGACTCCAAAAAAATGGAATAAATGAGGGATGGGGGTTGTTGACAAAGTATCCGTTCATGGTTCGACGGGCTCACCACGAACGGATAAGCACTTGATATCCAACCGTTCGTCCTGAGCCAGTCGAAGGACGAACGAGAAAAACGAGGGTTTGTCATCAGTCTGGTATAGTCTTTTTGAGTTGCGGGATTTGGAGCCATGTGATTTCTTATGCGCCTCGATAAAATCATAATTATAACGCAGGGGGGAAGCATGGACAGGTTGAATATAAGAAAGTCTGAAGAGATGTGGAGCGAAGCCCTCGATCTGGTGCCAGGTGGGGTGCTAGGTATCAGGCGCCCCTATAACTTTGTACCGGGCGAATACCCCCTCTTTCTTACTAGAGGCAAGGCGGGCCATGTCTGGGATGTGGATGGGAACGAGTACATAGATCTTCTCTGTGCCTATGGGCCGATCATCATAGGTCACAGGGAGGAGGAGATAGATACTGCTGTTACTGAGCAGATAGAGAAGGGATTCTGTTTCAACCTGTGTCAACCATGGCAGAACAAACTTGCCCGGAAGATGAGGGAGCTCATACCGTGTGCGGAACAGAGCTTCTTTGTGAAGACCGGTTCAGATGCGACGACCTCCGCTGTCAGAATCGCTAGAGGATTTACAAAGAAGACGAAGATTCTTCGTTGTGGATATCACGGCTGGCACGACTGGTGTGCGGAGGTTCACGGTGGAATTCCAGAAGCGGTCCACAAGGATACCCTCGAGTTCAAATACAATGATCTGCAATCCTTGGAAAAGTTGTTGGGTGACAACAAGGGGGATGTCGCGGCTATCATTATAACGCCTATAGGCCATCCTCTCGCCAAAGCGGTCGAGGAGCCTAAAGCTGGATACTTAGAAGGTGTGAGGGATCTTGCGAATAGGCATAAGGCGGTTCTTATCTTTGATGAAATAAGGACCGGATTTAGGGTGTCCTTAGGTGGTGCGGGGGTGAGATATGGCGTTGATCCCGACATAGCCCTCTTCGGCAAGGCGATGGCGAACGGCTATCCGATCGCCGCGGTCTGTGGAAAGAAAAACATAATGAAGGTGCTCGCGGATGCGGAGGTCTTCATCTCCTCGACATTCTTTCCAAACAGCATGGAGATGGTTGCGGCCCTGAAGACTATTGAAATTCTCGAGAGGGAGCGAGTCTGTGATCAGATCTGGGAGCGCGGGCAATCATTTCTCGCCGAGCTCAAGGACGTGATCGAGGGTTCGGGGGTGCAGGCGAGCCTCTCCGGTATACCGCCGATGCCCTATATCACCTTCGATTCCGATCCGAAGAAGAGGTACAAGGATAGGAGGAAGCTCTTCTTCACTCAGGCCATCAGAAGGGGTCTCTTCATGCAGCCATACCATCATTCATATATAGCCTACCGTCATACGGATGAGGATCTGAGGCGGGCTATCGAGATAATCCGTGATTCGCTCGATGTCGTTGCCAAAGAGATCCCCTGATCGGCGAAAAATATCGCGAAATTGGTTGTTTAGTTGGATACCTGTCGTTTTGGTTATCCATGAGATGAATTCCTGAGCGCCACTCCTTATTAATCAAATAATATCAGCTTGTTGAAGAGATCGTTATATAACTAGCAACTTTTTCCTCATTTTGACGAAAAGGATAGTAGAGGGGGAGATTTGTTTATCCGTACAGTTTGAAAGGAGAGGGAAGATGGTATTATCAGCGGGAGAGGTGAAGGAACCTAAAAGTGCTGCCTATTGGGCCGGTCAAGTATTTCAGCAGCAGAAGAAATGCGGAGAGCCTTTGGATGACAAAGGCTACGGCTTTGAGAAAGATCACGGCAAGCAGGCTATCTGCAGGGATTATGTCTACCAGTGCATTGCTCAGGGTAGATTTGGCTATGATGAGTTTACGCTCGTACCGGCAAGTGGTGCAACTCAGAGCTTTGGAAGTTATGAGGACTGTATCTCTCCTGACATAATTCGATACATGGTTGAACAGGGTAAGGCCGGTTCGACCAACTTTAAACCCCAGGTAAAACCCGTGGAAGTAAAGGTTGAGAAGCCAAAGGATATGACGGTCAGGCTCGCCGATGAGAAGGCCTACAAAATCCTGGGCCTCGATTCGAAAAAAGCCAATGTCTATTACATCGACGGAGATGAGGATCTGGTCCTCGTCGATATGATTGCTATGAAAGGTCATAAGGGCTTTGCGCCTGAAAAGTATAAAGAGGATGGCGATATGGTCGTGAGACTCTCCCAGGTTAAGGAGAAGGGTAAAGATTTTCCACGAAAGAAATTGGCGCTGACACCTGATAAGGACCAAGGCCTGGATGCTTTTATGAAGAGATGGGCTATCTCGAGTCTTGAGGGCACCGATCCTACTAAACTCGTCGAATATGTAAAATTTGCGAAAGATAATCTCGCAAAGCTAATGGCCCTTTTTAAAGCGAAGAACTACAGTGAAGTTGTTTCACTTTATAGTAATCTTTTAGAGAAAGCCCAGTCGATATATATGCCTGTCGATGCATCGGGTGCATACCTGTTTGCGCAGGAGATGAAGGCTGGAACGGACTACGATCTAAGACCTGAGATGGTAGACACCTCTTGGAATGGTGCCGTTCCGGGTTTGGCGATTGCTCAGCTTAAAGAGTATGGTTATCTGCTGCCCCTCGTCGTTGCGATGCATCAGTCGAAGTCTGGTGATGTCCATGAGATGGAAAAGTCGCTCGTGAAGGTCGTAGCGTTGAATCCAAAGATGGATCTTAAGAAGGTCGATACAATTCGTATTGGAGGATATCGGACAGCAATAAGGAAGCTCATTGCAGATGCCGAAGGAATTAGAGGAACGGGTAAGGCTACAGTATCAATTCTCACCTCCATAATTTCTCAGCTTGAAAAGTATCTGTCAGTTAAAGCAACGGTCGTTGCTGGTGCACCCCTCTTCGGTGAAGAGGATGTTATTTATGAAGTTCATAAGACCAGGGATATCAGGAAAAAAATATCTCAGATAAAGGCAGATCTTTGCGTCGCGAAGGCAAAGGAGATCCTCACTGCGGCTAGAGCCAAGAAGCTTACAGGTAAGGCGCTTGAGGCGGAGTTTGTGAAGATTCGCGCGCTTCCAGGTAAGGTTGGTGTAGGCGCCGAGCAAATGGACTCTGTAAATGTTAAGTTGGAGCAGGAGATTAAGGCGTACATGACCGGTTCCTTTAAGTCCGAAGTAGTACGTCAAATTGGATATGCAAGAAAAGAGCTCGCCAAGAAGCCGGTGGGAGATCAGACATATCTATCGATATATATGAACGATGAATGGATTCAGTATATCGAGCAAGCGCTTTCAAATGCTTCATCCGCTGCAAGCAGTGGAATGATGTTGGAAGATGTCGTTGCTGAAGTTGGAAATGATTCAGTTCTGGAAGAGATCAAAAAAATTGGCGGCATAGCTCATAAGCGCAGGGTCGATGCTTTTATTAAGGCGGTGAATCCACATCTCACAAGCTCGGAGACATCCCAGTTTAAGGATTGGTTCGATAAATCTCTCGATTATATCAGGAAAGCTCATGCGGTATTATCCGCAGCCAAGATGATAAATGAAACCTTGAAGGGTGAGCTTCTTGGACAGATCGAGAAAAAACATATGGAGATTTATGCGGCGAGGATCAAGCAGCTATTTAGGTTTGCAGATAAATGGATTGCGCAGGAGACGATTCGCGGCAAGGCCGTGGTCCAGCAGCAGGTAGGTGAGCTTATGAAGAAGGCCAGGGCAGTATACGCTCAGGCTAAAGGTAGTGGCCTTGAGGATTTTGACAAGGCCAATGAGTTGATGAACGGAATTGAGCAGAGGGAGAACGTTACATTTAGCGCAAACTTGGATGAGATTAAGGCTGGAATCGACGCAGCCGTAACGGCACTTGAGACAAAGGCTGGCAAGGACATGCTTCAGGACTCTAAGGGCCTGCTGAGCTATCCTACGATCAAGGATAATATCGAGTTGAGTAAGGTCAACAAGGACATCGATAGACTGCTTGCGGAAGCGAAGAAGGCAGGTATGCTCGAGAAATATGCGACGGTTGCGAAGGCTATGCGCGAGCGTGCTTACAAAGCTTACTATACTCATCATATAAGAACTGTTGTTAAAATGATCGCGATGCCAGACCCGCCTAGCGCACTTACCTTAAAGGATGATTGGTTGACTGGTATGACTGGTGTTCTCTTCCATCTCAAGATGGCGGGTGTATATGCCGATGCAAAATATGGCGACAAAGCTATCTTCGATAAGAGTTCTGTAGATGCTATGAAGCTTGAAATCACAATGAAGAAGATAAGTGCATATTTTAAGGATGGTGAGCGTTTCAGAAGTGCTGCGAAGACGCATGCTCAGGGTATCAGGAGTCTTCAGGCAATTGGTGCTTTTGAAAAGGCGGAGAAATTCTTTGCGATGGCGTTAGATCAGTATGGAGCGGGTCTGGTTCTTGGTATAGAACTGGATGATGCAATTCGCGAAGCAGGCGAGGCCAAGTTTACTGATTTTGTGAGAACTGTAACCGGTGAGCGTCAGGGCTTCGTCTATCAGACTCTGCAGAAGATCAAGGATCATATTGAATCTGCAGTCCTGCATAAGAAAGAAGGTTGGCAGGATGTTATAAGACAGAAACTGACGAAGATGGAACAGATATTGAACACGCCCTATGATGGTGATCCCGCTGTTCGTCTACTGACAGTTGATGGTGGTGGTTACAAGCTCAACTCAGATCTTTTTCAACAGGTTAAGGCATATGTCGAAGCAGCATTGAAGCCGGCAGTAAAGGCAGAGCCTGCTAAGAAAGAGGACCCAGCGAAGAAGGATGAGCCTGGGAAGGCTGGACAACCTAAGAAAGAAGAAGAGGCGCCGCCTAAGAAATAATGTGTGATAAAATCAATTTTAAGCCCGCGTATCGATTTAGGTACGCGGGTTTTTTTGTTTCCCAGGAAAACCCATGAGAATTCGAAGCCAAAGCGACATTCCTCGTAGGTGGGACGTAAGTCACTCCTGCGAGGTGTGTCGCGATTAAAACACACCTACAAGGAACGACTAACGTCGCACCTTGCAGGAGTGTTTCTTCCGAAACTGCTTCGAATTCTCGTGACGCTTTTAGGGAAACCCGGACCAGCGAAGCGCAGTACGGGGAGAAGGTCGTTTGTGCGTAGTTGTTCGTTTATGTCTTGTATTGACACTTCATCCTTGCCGCTACATAAATTCCGACATGACAAAGAAGCTATCGAAGGATTCACATATCCTTGGAGTTCACTGTTCGATATCGGGAGGTGTATATAATGCACCTATCGAGGGTGCTAGGCTTGGATGTCGGGCCATTCAACTCTTTACCGGCAGCAATCAGCAGTGGAGATCGAAGTCGATAAGTGACGAAGATGCAGATCGTTTCAAGGGGGAGATGGATAGGGGGAAGATTGAGATCGCATTCTCCCATACCACCTATCTCATCAACCTCGCCGCACCCGATAAGGAGATTCTGAAAAAATCTATAGATACGATGATCGAGGAGCTGCGAAGGTGTTCACTGCTCAGCATTCCCTTTGCAGTTCTTCATCCCGGCTCACCGAAGGAGAAAGGATTGGACTGGGGGATCAAGCGAATAGCCGATTCGATAAATAAAATTTTTAGTAGGACTCATGAGCTGAAAACTAAGATCGCACTGGAGACAACCGCGGGACAGGGTTCATCCGTCGGTTCAAAGTTTGAGGAGTTGGCAGCGATACGTGAGCTGGTCGAAGATAAGTCGCGCATAGGCTTTTGTCTCGATACCTGTCATATCTTCGCAGCCGGTTATGAACTTCGTGATAAATCGGAATATGATAGAACTTGGAAGGAATTTCGAAACATCATTGGAATGAAGGATCTTCTGGCCATCCATCTAAACGATTCGAAATTCGAGATCGGCATGCACAAGGATCGTCATGCACATATCGGCGAGGGCGAAATCGGCAAGGCCGGATTTACAAATATCATGAACGACCCAAAGCTCGCCAAAGTCCCCATGGTCCTCGAGACGCCTAAGGGCGAGGACCCAAAAAAGCAGGATTCCAAAAACCTCTCAAAACTTCGTTCCCTGATTAAATAGTAGCTTCCATACGATGCCTATTTAGATGTATAAATTATATCATTACTGCTCGACCTTCTTCGACCACAGCTGAAACAAAAAACACAACCTCCTGATATTATTGATAAATAAAAGGGCAACTTTTTCTAAAATTTGCCGAAAATCTGTATGTAGCAAGTTTGGGGGAAAAATTAGCTTTGGGAGGAGTTAACATGTCCTTTAAAATCGACGAAAGCCAGCTCGTCTGCTCAGCAGAAAACCGAATTCTTGAGGATATCTTCGATGGTGTCTGTATCGCACCTGAGGATGCGATTGCGCTCGCTAATGAGATTAAGAACGAGTCGAAGCCGTGTTTGGAGCTGGGCACTTCAGCGTATTCTACCGCCGCAACAGAAGCCAGAAAGCAGAAGAACGGTCCTAGCGGGGTAAAGACTTCTGGCTTCGGATTATTCCGTGGTGGTCTAGGTGGTTACGGAATGGTGGATATCGGTAATCTGCCTTCGGCCAAGTATAAAGGCGATTTTGGAGCTGCCGATATCGATCCTCGTATTCATGTGGGAGATCCTTCAGCGCTCTTCAATATCGATCCCGGTATTTATGTGGGAGATCCTTCAGCGCTTTTCAATATCGATCCGGATATGCACGTTCCTTTAAGCTTGGGAGTTGACACGGCCTTTCTTGATATGCTCGGTCAGGCCGAAAAGGCAGGTGAATCCGTCGATGATGGTTTGAAAGCGATGCGGGACGCTATTTTACTTGCTAGCTCAAGGATGGAAAAACCGGTCCTGTTAGAAACCGATTCTACGAGAGTTACCCTCGAAGATTATGGTGCTTTTTGTTTTGGTATAGGAATTGAATTTAAATAGTCAGTGTTGAGTTGGATGCCTCGATCCCCGGGCCATTCGTCCGGGGATTTTTTTATCCGGACCTGGAACCAATTTTGATTGCAGTAGAGGAG
>CAYWIG010000023.1:0-11918 GCA_964458295.1 uncultured Myxococcales bacterium | reverse complement strand
GATGCAGAGCAAAACTATGATAATGACGATTATTCCAACAACCCAGAAGATCGGTTTATTCATATTGTCCCCCCATTTCCCTTGTTTTGCAGTAAATTACAGATCTTACCCTACACTGTCAAGGTACGGAAATCTGAGTGAGATTCAAGGAGATCTATTGAAATATCCATTCAATTCAGATAGTTTGAGCAAAAATCAAGGGGGAGGATATGAAAAGAGCAATCTGTTTAGCAGCAACGATAGCAACAGTACTGGTGGTCGCTTCATGTAGATCATCGATGGATGCGCCACCACCCGATACATCCGAAACGATATCACATCCATCATCATCTGGAACCGGTGGAACAGGAGATGTCGCAGCACCAGCGCCGAAGCCGACATCGACGACCCCTTATGTGGATGAAACCATCAAGGAGGTCAGAAAGGGCAGCGTAAAGTTTGACGGTATATTATCGAAGTTCAAATGCACAAAGGATGATCAGTGCACTTCAACTAAATACACTAACGCACCAAAGACAAAATCGGAATGCACCTGTCAGGCAGCTTGTACTCCATTCGTTGTAACCAAGGTGGAGGCAAGAAGAAGAAAGGAATCGAATGAAAGGCTCTGCGGGCCGAGACAGTGGTTTGGACCGAATTGCCCTGCACCCGAGTGCGGCTTTATAGAATTCTCAGCCTTCAGATGCCATGAAGGTATGTGCGGTGGATGGGCGGAGGGAAGATAAGACCTTTCGATTTCGGATTTCTGATTTCGGATTGCGGATTTTATCTTATAGGTTGGATACAGCCGTTTGATCGGCCGTCTTCTCACCCAGAAGCTTCTTGATATTTGACATGAGCTCTTCACCCTTGAAGGGCTTTACAACATAGGCATCGGCACCGACCTCGTTCGCGGTCATCCTATCGCGGTCATTGTCCCTAGATGTGAGCATTATGATTGGTATATTCTTATACCTCTCATCGAACTTCAAAAGGCGACACATATGATAGCCGTCGAGCCTCGGCATCATGACATCGGCGACTATGAGATCGGGCTTCTCGATGCGGGCCTTGTCCAATCCCTCCTGCCCATCGGATGCGACCGAAACATCGTAGGCGGCTGCTTCAATTCTCTTCTTCAAGAGGTTGGTCATGCTCTTCTCATCATCGACAACCAATATCTTCTTTCTGTCCGTCATCAACCCTCTCCCTTCAAAACCCTTTTATCCCCTATCGCACTCTGAAATCAAGGTGAAAGATCCTATTTTTTTACATCAAAACCCTGTCACCGCATTCTATGGATGAAATATTGAATTAGAAATTATGAATGACGAGATGGAGAAGAAGTTGGCAGCAAAAATACTGAGGATGATAGACACGTAAGCTAGACATCCTCTTCATCCACAATCAATTCAACCTCAAAGGATGTGCCATCAGGATGGTAGAGCTCAAAACGCCTCGTAACCTTTATCCCTATCTCATCGTCGTTAAGGAGATGAAGCCCTACAACCTGAACATCAAAAACTTTGGCCACAGAACCTCTAAACGATTCCGAATCAAATTGCCTGATCACCCCTGAATCCAGGTGTCTATCTGCCAGCTCACCATATGCCGGATGTTTCTCATCGATGCCACGTATTCGAATGATGCGAGGATTCCCGGCTAGAATATATGCGAGGCGTTGAACTACAGATCCAAGCCCCGTACCTCTGAGGCGAGGTTCGACCATCACATCCAGCACCTCAAAATGCCAGGGGCTCCATTTAAAATCACAGAATGCGATGCTATCATAAGTATCCAATCCCGACGTAACCACGAGCGTCGATACGCCACCGTCCATGTGCGCTGCACTTAAGGTAAAAGACCCTGTTTCCAGCCCTACGAGCGAAGCACTCGCTGCTCCTTTCTCGTCCACCACCCACCTATGAGCCGCAAGGCAAGGCATATTTGATGAATTCACACTGGTATCACGTTTCTCCGTTATTCGATGCACGACCGAGGGGGGCGTTGGAGAGATTGCTGAGTTTTTGACTAGAAAAGCCCTTTGGGCTCCACCCGCAACAACATTCAAACCAAAGGCCCCGCCGGATGTAAGCGCTACGAAGCGATCGATAAACGTATTTCCATTTGTAAAACTGGCTAGAGAGGACAAAGATACACCACCGGGTAGCACCCCTAACGCCCCGGAAGGAATTCCGGCGGCCGATCCTTGAATTGTCCGTCCTGCAACTGATAAGTGCATAACTTTCTTATAAATTAGTCAGTATCCCCGGCTACATATTTATTTTCGCACTTTAGCAAAATAAGTTGCGTTGAATCTTATAACATGGCTATTTTTAAGCGGTTTTACGACGTCGAGGACTAAGGTTGTAAGAAATCCATCATTCTTCAACCTCGACCAACAACGGTTCATCCTCGTCATGATATTTTTTACTGAGATGATCCGTTCGCCACTTGGCCCTTGAAAAGAACTTGGCTGCGACGAGCGTCGCCAATAACCACCCAAAACCTATGAGAAAAAGGGCGGACCATGGATACCCGCCGTAGGGCTTTTGAATGTTCTTGATGATATCGGCCATGAACATGACGAAGAGTACCAACGGAATGAATATCTTAGCACAGACGATCCAAAACTTTCCAAACTTCAACTTTGAAAATCTGTCGATCTTTGAGATGAACTTCGATCCACCGAAGAGCCAGGCGACCGCTATGGCCTCCAAAAAACCCATCGTGACCATACCTACGTTACACACCATGTGATCTATTATATCCAACCATAACAGACCCGCGTTCGTAGCGAATATCGATCCCCCGGCTACACCGACCAAGCAGACGACGCTGGTCAATTTCTTTCTGCTCCATCCAAACTTATCTATCGCGGACGATATAAATGTTTCGATCATCGACACGGATGATGTGATGCCAGCAAGGAGCAGGGTGAAGAAGAATATGATCCCGAAGGCCTCTCTGCCAAAGGGCAGATTGTTGATCGCCTGAGGATAGGCGACATATGCAAGGCCCGGTCCGCTCTTCACCGCATCAGCAAGGGGCATACCCTTAACGAACGCGATATAGCCCAATATCGAGAAGACGGCAAAGCCGGCCATAACCTCAACGATGGAATTTGCGCTCGCCGTTATCGTGGCATTATCGTTTATCCTCGATCTCGCAGGCAGATAGCTCGCATACACGATCATCGTTCCCGAACCGAGTGAGAGCGTAAAGAATATTTGACCGAACGCATCGTTCCAGACGCTGGGAGAGAAAATTTTACTGAGATCCGGTGTTAAAAATGCCCTTATCCCCTCCTCCGATCCGGGAAGCATTATCGACCATACGAGCATTACAATTAACGAGATAAAAAGCAGGGGGATACCTATCTTGTTTGCAATCTCAATTCCCCTTCGAATTCCCCTGGAGACTATCGCCCAGTTTATGAACCAGATGAAGACTATTCCGAAGAATATCGGCCATCTAATTTCACCTATGTCGAATGGTGAGTCGCTCACGCCCAAGAAACTCTGAAAGAAAAATGTCTGTGTATCCGCACCCCATGAAAGATCGAATGAGAAGAAAAGATAGCCAAGACACCATGACAAAACCGCACTGTAGTAGAGCATCAGCCCGAACGTTATGAATATCGCAACCCACCAGCCGAGGAATTCCCATCTCTTCCTGAATCTCGCAAAGGCAACGGGAGCTGAACCCTTCTGCATGTACCCCCATCCCTGCTCGAGGATGAGAAGGGGTATTCCGATGACCAACAATGCGATGATGTAGGGAATGAGAAATGCTCCACCGCCGTTCTTGTAGGCGACGTACGGAAACCTCCATATGTTGCCGAGTCCAACGGCCGATCCGATAACGACGAGGAGAAAACCAATCCTGCTCTTCCAGTGTGCGCGGTGCGACATCTTTCTACTCCTTAGTGTCCAAGTGTATAGGTGTTTAAGTGTATAGGTGTCTGGGTATCTTAGGTAGTTTTTCTCATATATCTAGACACTTAGACACTCAAAGACTCACATATCTCACATCCCCAATTCCATCCTCACCCTCAATTCTATTCAGGGTGTTTTGGGATACGAGGCCATCGACTCCGATTATGGTAAGAGCGTCGGCTCCGGGTTTTTTCCGTACATTTTGCATTTCGGCTATGTTTACACCTTCATCTCCAAGGATAGAGCATATTCTGCCTATCATGCCGGGGCGATCTTCATTTTTAACGAAGAGAATTGAACCGACGGGGTCGATTTCGACGCGATAGTCATCAAATTTCACAACCTTCAAAGTGCCATCATCGAATATAGCCCCCCAGATTTCAACCAGCCTACCCTCTCCCGAAACCTTTATGCCGAACGCACCATCCGATTCATGGGTTTGATCTATCAACTCCTCCACAATAGAAATTCCGCACTGCTTCGCTTGCCTGACTGCATTTATGAGCGTAACCTTATCCTTAGTGCTATTTGCAAGCACGCCTTCCAACGCTGAGATCATCACGAGCGATGGATATTTCGACGCCGAGTAAAACGTCACCCTATCGGCCTTCGTATTCAATAACTGCGAAGCGAGGCTGCCTAGATTGCCAGCGAGCATGATATGTTGTGAGAATTGATCGGCGTCGGCCCCGGACGCTGGAAGATTTACAGCCGTCGAGGAGGTTCCCTCCCTGAAGAAGCGACTTACGTATGATGCGATCTCACTCGCCACCGCATCCTGAGCTTCGACTGTAGATGCGCCGAGGTGCGGCGTCATTATACAGTTCGGAATATCCTTAAATGCGGAACTGTCGAATGGTTCCTTCGAATAGACATCGAGCGCAGCACCAGCAATTGTCTTTTTCCTCAAGGCGTCAGCAAGATCCTCTTCATTTATAATCCCACCTCGTGCACAGTTGATGACCCTCGCTGAGGGTTTCATCGTAGAAAATTCGCGCTTTGCGATCATATTCTCCGTTTTTTCGGTAAGCGGCGTATGTACCGTTATAAAATCGGCTGATTTGACGAGCTCATCCTTCGTAAGCGGTTTGACACCGATCGACTCCAACTGTTCATCGGAGAGATGTGGATCGAAGCCCACGACGTTCATCCTGAATGACTTCGCTCTGGAGGCGACCTCACGCCCAATCCTTCCAAGCCCGATGATGCCTAGAGTCTTATAGGCTACTTCAGAACCCTTAAACTTCTTTCTATCCCATCTACCTTCGACCATCGATCCGGCAGCCTGTGGGATGTGTCTCGAAAGCGCCAAAATCATAGCGAATGTGAGTTCCGCAGTGGAAATCGTATTTCCACTCGGAGCATTGATGACGAAGATCCCATGTTCCGTAGCTGCTTCCAGATCTATGTTGTCCGTTCCCACACCCGCCCTGGCGATAAGTCTCAATTTTTTTCCGGCCTCGATCACATCGCGGGAGACCTTAGAGGCACTTCGAACGATCAAGCCGTCATAGACACCAATTTTCTTTATCAACTCGTCATGTTGTAGGGTATCTACAGATTCGAGCTCAAGAATATCCGATTCCGTTATCTCCAAAAGCCCCGATTGTGACAGACCATCCGTGCAGAGAATTTTATATGACATGATTAAATCCAGTAGTAAGTTATAATAGATAAGTCAAAAGGGTCTTTTGAACGCGTTTCAATCCTCCCCCTTTCATCAAATGCTCCGTTCAAGAGACAATTCCTCACGGACAATATCGTATTCATATATATATCGCAGTATCGTGATTCATACACCCTAAATCATGATAACATGTTGATATATATGTATATATAATATATATCTGTATTCATATATGAATACAGTTAATGCTTTTTTCACGCAACTTACCCTTGTGGTCTGACGATAATCCCCATAGAGAATGAGTAGGAGATTGATATGAGAAAAAAACACGAGCCAAACATTTTTAATTACGTCGACTACCGAAAATACCTGCGCGACCTTTATGGATTCAAAAAGCAGGAGTCGAAGCACTTCTCACACAGGGTCTTTGTAAGAAAGTGCGGCTTCTCCTCTCCGAATTTTTTAAAGCTCGTAATGGATGGAAAGCGAGATCTCGGGAAGACAGCCCTCAAGAAGATCGTCGACGCCCTTTTCAAAAGAAAGCTGGATAGGGAGTACTTCATAGCCCTCACATGTTTTGACCAGGCCAAAAGCAACGAAGAGCGAACGCGCCATCTCGACACGATATCCCGGTTGAGACATAGAACGAAGGTTCAGGATATATCGATAGACCAATATGAATACCTTTCGAAATGGTATTACGTGGCTATCAGAGAGGCCGTGCTTCTAACAGATTTTTCCGAAAATGCGTCCTGGATAAACAAAATATTGGGAACGAGGCTGAGTCCCAATACGATCAAGAACGCCATCGACAAACTGATAAAGCTTGGACTCCTGAAACGCGATTCAAAAAACAGATTAAAACAGACCGATAGAAGTATAGTCTGTGATCCAAAGATTTTCTCCGCAGCTGTGATCAGCTACCACAAGGAGATGATCGAGCGTGGCATGTTTTCACTCGAAAAGTCAAAGAGCACTCACCGGGAGATCAGCGGTGTAACCTTTTCGCTGGATGAAGACACATTTAATAACATCAAAGAGAAGATTAACACTTTTAGACAGGAGGTACACGCGATTGCGTCATCGGCCGTGGCACATGAAGCCGTGTACCAATTTAATTTTCAACTTTTCAATTTAACGGAGGTAAAATGGTAAACATGAAAAATACATTTAGAGGGGTGAAATTACACCTTATGTTCGCAGTGCTGCTCGTGACATTTGCAGCATGCACCAGCACTGGAACGGAAGTTTCAAACCCAACCGACATACCAACATCGGAGGGTGGCTCATTGAATTTCGACCTGAGCAACGCAGAGGCAATAGTGGCAACCGATGAAACAGCAACAACCACATCGAGCAACCTCAAGAAGGTCGTCGGCTCCGAATTGCAAGAGATTGTATCATACGTGGATGCCAACGGCCAGGTGATCAAGGATTCTGGAGGAACGCCCCTTCCATCGGTAACCAGAATATTCACAGGCCCGGACGGCGCTGTCGCGTTTATGCTCGATTCCGCAATAAGTATAAACGACACGGATTGCATGTTCTTTCGAGGCACCACAGAGAATGAATCAATAACATGCATAGACCCCGACCTCACAGTTCTCGGTGAATTCGTATCAACGACGGTTCACACTGAATTCGACGAGGAAACACTGAGCTACGTCGACTATAACAATGTCGTTCAAGCTGTTCAATTCGATGCGGAGGGTAACATATATTACATTTCAGGTTACGTAGGCCTTGAGGGACACAACCTATATAGATGGAGCTTTGCATTAGGGGAGAGCGAAGCCCTGATAGATGAAAGTTCATTCGTATATGTAAGAGAATACCTGATTGTAAGCGATGGCTCAATCTTCATTCAGGTAACGGAATCGATAGACCCTGAAACCGAAGATCAAACCTATTATTTTTTCAAAAGACTTGCCAATGGTTCTGTTGTCAATGCCCCCTTCGAGAGCGCACACAGCTTTACAATAGCGGATGAAGACACGCTTCTCTTATCCGCACATATCTCCAACGATAATTACGGTCTCTACGACGTACCGTTCGATGCGCTTACCTTTGGTGACATGGAAAAAATACTTCCCTTCGAAGATCAAAGCGCGCTCGAAGATAGCAATGGATTTCTATATGAAGGACTTGCTACGAGCGAGTGGCAAAAATCCAGCTCAGGAGATGTATACGCATTGATGCTCGGGCTTAAAGATGGTTCGTTCGATGGAACGCAGATAGTCAAAGTCTTTCCGGATGAAGTCCCCTCCTTTGTAGATACGACGCTCGAGTCAATCGTATTCTTTAGGCTTGTGGATGATGTATTCTACATCGCCGGTGAAGACGAAGATGGTATCAACAATCTCGTCAAAATGTCGCTCGGTGATATTGGATCCAGCGAATCGCTCCTCGATGAAGACATCCAGATTTACAATATGGTCATCGTAGATAACAAAGTCATCTTCGATGGATTGAAAACTGATGACGACACGATAATTGTCGGACAGATCGACATGAACGACGGGAACGCCCTTACCGAACTATCCGAGGAGGAAGCACACCTACTGGGATTACAATCGATCAACAACTAACTGTTACAAAAAGGGATCGGGTCGCAAGGACCCGATCCCATTCCTCCACCATCTCCTTTCATGTCTAGTTATAGAATTCAGAAAAATCGTGATCGTAGCAAAATGTCGGCTCACCATTGCAGGTGACACTCTGTGGAATCGGCTCAGGCTCAGGCACAACCACATCGTCCTGAAAGAAGCTGCTCTCGCCCCAGTGTACGAGAAGCTTGTCTGATTCCAATCTATAGCGAGCTGCAAAATACTGACTCATATCGCTCTCCGGTAAGGTATTTTCATTTCTCGTGCGAACTATAAACGTACCCTCTCCACCATCATCCGTGATGCTAAGCACCTCACCAAACGCTCCAAAATATCCGCTCGGAAGACCGGTCGTATCGTCGACGATATCCCTTACGATCATATATGACACATCATCGTTCGTGTAATATTCACGAACCTCCTCATAGGCAGCTCCGCCCTTCTTGATCTCATAGATAGCGAAGTAGTCACGCGCATGCGTACTCATCGGCTTATCGAGCCACGAATATGAATTATTGTCGAACAATGTAGCCATGGTCTCAGGGGTATTCTCCAGGACGAACGAGTCGACAGCGCAGAGTTCGCTGTGCGCAGCAGCGAATATGCTCGCAGGATCGCCGGTCGAAGGGTTGTATTTCAGAAAACGACCATAACTGATAGGCTCAATCAAGTTTCTATCGAGTGCACCCTGTAAATCATTTTGATCCTCTTCACTAAACATCGCATAAGCGCACGTGCCACAGTATCCACTTATATCATCACAGGCGAAGGAGTCGTTTGCGGTCCACTCCATCTGAGCGTGTGCATAGTAGTAGGTCTCGCCATCCACCTCGTCGGAGAACGAAAACGTAACCTGCGGTCTGGCCAGAGGCATCCCCTGTGGGATATCCATGGGCTCGATTGAGAGCCAATAAAATTCGACGTTTCCAGGATTTGTCAAAACCTCCTCACCAAACCTCTCAACTAAAAGGGTATTGAGTTCATCTGAGAGTTGGCCGATATGAAACATATTCAAGTTGATACCGCAGACCTGAAAGGCCAACATCCACTCCATCCCCTCGCCCGTAACATAGTCCTGCATATTGCCCTGATCGGTAACTGCGGTAACGCCGGTGAGCTGCATTCCTTCATGCTTAGCGATGTACCACGGAGCGTTTGTAAGTGCCGTCGCTGCTGTAACGCCACAGATCTCTCCGACCTCGCAGATGCCATCGCCGTCACCATCATCGGCTCCCATATGACCCGATACTTCCTTCATCTGGCCATCGGGTCTGATGTGAATCGACCAGTTCGTTTTCCCATCACCCTCGAGGTGACCGGTATGACCACCACCGTGCGCTCCCCATGCACCGAACTCGGTGATAAACTGTTCACCATTTACCAAAGCATAAAGCCTTCCGTCATCGCCATATGTATGCTCGATGGGTAACTCCAAATTGAAATCCGGACACATCTCCTTGTAGTTTGAGTAGAGGTTTTCACTAAGATTCAAAGTTACCGTTTCGTCATCATCTTCATTATCATCCGCCTCATCGTTGTTACTATTACTTGCAGCACCGCCGTCCACCTCTGAATCATCTTCTTGCCACTCGAATTCCTCCTCCTCGGTTTCATCCTCAGTAGCATCGCCTATGAGGGGACCTCCATCCTCATCCGTCTCCTCAGGTTGGGCGTCGTCATCTACCACTCCCTGGATGGAATCATCGGTTACATCGATATCATCACCGAGTTCTCCGGCACCCGATGCACCGCCACATCCATAAGGCGTAATGAATCCCACGAGCAACATCACCAATAAGTACTTCAGTTTCGACTTCATCTTACCCTCCTTTGTTTGGCTTTAGTTTTCCACATGTAAATTTTAACCGATGGAGGGTGTATCCTCAATTTATATTTACCTAATTTGTAGACAAAATGTGTACATAGACATACACAACTAATTGAAATATAGTCATGTTTAATAACTTAGAAGTGCTTATGTGTGGCTATTTTGTAAACACCAACCGCTGGATCCTATCGGCATTTTATTGATAAGTGAAAAAAGGAGGACGACGTGTTAGGATCCCGTCATGAAAAAACTCATTATCATTATAATAGGCGTTTTGGCCTTAAACGTGGCCACACATCATGCGGCTATAGCCGGTACGCGCTACATAGACGCCCACAACCACATCAACGGTAAATATGGCCCTCCAAAAAAATCGGCTACGGATTATGACGGTGCGGTTCAAAGGGCCTTAAAGACAATGGATGAACTGGGCATCCAGATGATGATCGTGATGCCACCGCCCTTCATGCCCAACAATCCACGTAAATACGGAGCACGGGAGTTTATAAGTGCCATCAAAAAGTATCCTGACCGATTTGCCTTTTTGGGTGGAGGTGGATCACTCAATTTAATGATCCAGAAGGCGGTCGAACTTGGAAGGACGCCTCCCAAGATGAAGGAGAGGTTTCGAAGGCTGGCCTTTAGCATTCTTTCGCTAGGCGCAAAAGGATTCGGGGAGCTATCGGCCGAGCATCTGGCTTTGGGGCCCAAACATCACCATCAATCGGCTCCGCCCGATCATCCACTCTTCCTGCTCCTTGCTGATATCGCTGCATCAAAGGACGTTCCGATCGACATACATATGGAGGCGGTGCCAAAGAGGATGCCACCCCCAAGCCATGTCCTCTCGAAGAATAATCCAAAAACTTTAGATGCCAACATCGCCGCCTTTGAAAGACTACTATCGCACAACCGGGGGGCGAGGATAATTTGGGATCATGTCGGATGGGATAACACCGGATATCGCACGACGGAATTGATCGACGGGTTGATGGCAAAGCATCCAAACCTCTATATGAGTTTTAAGATCAGCAAGAATGACAGCGATTCAACAAATTATCCAATGGATAATAGCGGCAAGATAAAGGAGGAGTGGATCGCGCTCATAAAAAAATACCCGGACCGCTTCGTGATAGGAAGCGATCAATTCTATCTCACGCCCAAGATGCGCAGCAGGATCGGTCCTCCGAGCGTAGGCTCCACAAACAGTTTTTTTACCGCACTTCCTCCGGATCTCGCTCAAAAGGTTGGATATACGAACGCTATAAAGCTTTTCAAACTTAAACAGTAAGTGGATGTAGGGAGCTCAATACATGAATAACCATAACTTTCCATGGGGACTTTACGCACCCGGATTGACACTCATAGGAATTGGAATCCTAGCCCTAATCCTTCCAAAGTTTCTCGTCGCGGTTATCGTAACGCTCCTATTCGTAGCCGGTGGAGTAGCCCTTCTATGGGCGCGAAAGATTCACAAGAGTCTGGATCAGGCGAACACGGAATTCGAATGGAACACGTTTAGATTTCCCTGGTAACCTCTTGTGTAAATTTGGAAGGAACACTCCTGCAAGGTACGACGCTAGTCGTTCCTTGGAGGTGTGTTTCGATGGCGACAGCGCCGTTTTTGTGCGGAGTTTCCTAGCATACAAAAATGGCGGTGCCACATAGACACCGCCATTTGAATGTTCAATTTCCAACCAAAGATAGCAATCATTCAACCAAGGTCATATTCATTGATAGTGATTGAGGTCGTTCGGGACTACCCTCACCACCGTCATTCATCGGATCAAATATATCGTTATCATTCTGATCTTCGAAGGAAAATGCACCTCCGATTACGAAGACGGCTTCAAGATCATAAACCGCCCCACCCACAACCACCTGATCACCACCATCATTTGCCATACCCGGCGTAAACTCCGTATGACTCGCAAACGACT
>CAYWIG010000022.1:0-11968 GCA_964458295.1 uncultured Myxococcales bacterium | reverse complement strand
TTAGAGTTCAAGATAGGACGCCTCGATGAGTGTCGGCATTGCGGACATTATCTTCATGCCTGTCTGCAATGTGTGTTTTACGATCGAAGTTATCATAACAAATGCAGGGAGAATCAGGCCCGCCTCGTGTCCGATAAGGAGGGTTCCAATTTTTGTGAGTTTTTTAAGTTCGGCAGAGAGGTAGAGAAAGAAAAATCTGATATCAAGAAGGCAAAGGGTAACCTGGAGGCCCTCTTCAAGAAAGGATAGTCGATGGATGAAGGATATAACATAGCGGTCGTCGGTGCTACGGGTGCTGTCGGTGGTGAGATGATAGCTCTACTGGAGGAGAGGAAGTTTCCCGTAAAGAATCTCATTCCGCTGGCTTCAGAAAATTCAATTGGCAAGGATGTCGAATATCTCGGTGAGGATATTCCAACTGAGGTGCTTAATGAGAAGTCCTTCTACGATGTTGACATCGCTCTTTTCTCAGCTGGCGGCGATATCAGTAAAAAATATGCGCCGATCGCTGTGGATGCAGGCGCTGTGGTGATTGACAACACGTCGGCCTTCCGAATGGAGGAGGATATACCTCTTGTCGTTCCTGAGGTGAATGCAGCTGCAATATCCGATTTCAAGACCAGGAGAATTATCGCGAATCCAAACTGTTCCACCATTCAGCTCGTAGTAGTCCTGGATCCGTTACATCGGTACGCTGGTATTCGAAGAGCTGTGGTTTCAACATATCAGTCCGTATCGGGTGCAGGTTTAAAGGCTATAGAGGAACTCTCCAAGCAATCGGTCGACCTTTTTTCCGAGGGAGAGTGCAAGGTTGAAAATTTTCCACATCGCATCGCCTTCAACTGTATTCCGCATATCGGTACTTTCAATGATGACGCCTCAACCGATGAAGAGATGAAGCTGATTCGTGAAACGAAGAAGATTTTAGGCGATGACAATGTAAAGGTCGCTGCAACAGCAGTGAGGGTGCCTGTCTTCTGCGGTCACTCTGAATCGGTAAATCTTGAGTTCGAGGATCCAATAGATCCTGACAGAGCCAGAGAAATATTGATGGAGAGCAACGGAATTGTCGTCATGGATGAGACCAATCTCTGCAGATATCCGATGCCAATTGAGGCCGTCGGCAAGGATGAGGTTTATGTGGGGAGGATCCGTAAGGATGACACCGTCGAGAACGGATTGGCGATGTGGATCGTAGCAGATAATCTGCGCAAAGGTGCTGCTCTCAATGCGGTTCAGATAGCCGAAATCTTAGTTAAGGAATATTTATAATTGCTATGAAGATAATAAGTAAAAAAAGAATCCGGTCGCTCCTTATCGCAATCAGCGTTCTGGTATCATTGATCATATTGCCCGAACGAATTTTCGCTCAAACTGACGTCTATGAGGAACGTCTAGAGGAGGTAGACGTATCATCCTCCTATACCCCTACGGATGAATCCCCTCAGTGGTGGGAGTTTGAACTGCGAACCGGTTTTTGGATGCCGAGTAATCGCGTATTTAAGCAAGCGTTCACAAAGTGCTGCAACTTGATCACCAAAGTACAGGGTGGTTTGCTGATCGATAAGAGATATGGCGTAGGGATTAGCGCAGGATTCTTGAACAAGAGCGGTCAGGCGACCTTAACCGATGCAACCACTGGAGCTCAATCCGATGAGCGGATACGTCTTTTTATGCTCCCGATGGAGCTCAACTTTACCTGGCGCGCTGATTATTTCACTTGGCGTTACCTCATACCCTATCTGAGACCTGGCTTTGATTGGGTATATTATAAGCAAGGCTTGGGTGATCAAAAGAGCAGCGGGGTTAAATTTGGGATGCACGGGGCAGGTGGGCTCATGCTCAACATGGCCGAGATGGCTGGAACCAGAAGGGATCTCGATGGGGATCTGGGCATCAACGATCTCTTCCTGACGCTCGAGGCTGCCTATCAATGGATAGATAGTTTTGGCAGTCAGGGGTTGGACGCCAGCGGATATCTTTTCTCAGTTGGATTGCTTTTCGAATTTTAGATTATTTAATCTGATCGATCATGCGAAATATTAAACTAACATTGTCATATGATGGAACGAACTATGTCGGCTGGCAGGTTCAACCGAACGGCATCTCGATTCAAGGTTTGATACAGGATGCTATCGCAGAGCTTGTAAATGCAAAGGTCGATGTCATCGCTTCCGGAAGAACAGATGCCGGTGTCCATGCAATTGAGCAGACAGCTCATGTTCGTATCGATTCAACGATTCCTGCGGGCGGCATAATGAAGGGAGTGAACTCAATTTTACCTCCGGATATCGTAATTACGGATGCCCGGGAAGTAGATTTGGATTTTCATGCGATGCGCAATGCTAGGGGAAAGCGGTATCGATATAGGTTGCTATGTAGCAAACAAAGGATTCCTCTACTCAAGGATCGTGTTTGGAGAATCGGTCAGGATTTGAATATTGAGCTTATGCAAGAAGCTTCAGGTTATCTTGTAGGCGAACATGACTTTGAAAGCTTCAGGGCGTCCGGATGCACCGCTCAGGACGCTGTGAGGACGATTACAGCGATTGATTATGATGTCCCTTCCGTTGAACCTCTTAACCTTGCGAAGGAGGGGAGGGTGATCGATGTGATCTTTGAAGGTGAGGGCTTTGTACGACATATGATAAGGAATATTGTAGGAACGTTGGTTGAGGTTGGATTGGGAAATATTTCACCCGATGAGATAGAATCCATACTCAATAAAAAAAACAGGCAGGAAGCTTATCGCTGCGCTCCTGCCTGCGGTTTATATCTTGTAAAAGTCTTCTACGCCGGTTGACCGCTGTTATCTCCACCTTCGCCGCTCGATCCATCAGCTCCACTATCATCGCTTCCTGAGCTGTCATCAACAGATGGTGGCGCCGCTGGATCGCTTTCCTGTGTAGGTGCCGCAGGCGGCGGCGTTGGAAGCGTGCTGGCCTCCTCCTCCCAGACGATCTCCTCATTGTCGTCGCCCAGAACTTTGGTGCCTTCGGGCGCAAAGATGAGATCCTTACCAGCTCCACCTTCGATGATGTAATCGTTCGGATCGAGGCTGATAGCGGTTAATGTGAATGGAGCGCCCATGCTGGCTTGTTCCACTTCACCGTCGCCGACGATTGTAGTAATTTCGTTCTTCACAAGAATCTCGTTGTATCCCAGGCCGAGTCCACCATCTATTCTCATGACGATTGTCTTTGCATCGCCGCTCGCCTGAGGTTTCACCATTATAACTAGAATATCACCTGTCGCCGTATCCTGTGTGATGTAACCGTGCGTATAGCCCTCAGGTGCCTTGAGACATAGAACCTCTCCAGAAGAGGTTGAAGCATCATCATCTTCCGTTATCACGATCTGGCCATCTTCAGCGGTCGCCTTATAACCGTTCCACTGGGCGAGATCGACCTTGCCATCAGCATCCTTGCCATACTGATTTTCGTCGTCCGCGGCAAAGATGCCTTCGTTTACATGACCGGCTAGAACGCCAGCGCCGTTCTTCTGGCTCTTGTCGAGCTTGTCGGCATTCAGACCATCCATGAGGAGCTTGTTGTGTGTACCTAGAATGATGTCCTCTCCGGATCCGCCGAGAAGGTTGATAACCTGGCTGGATACCTCCACCTTATCGAAATTCAAAATATCATTTCCGGAAGTTCCGTAGAGGTTCAGTTTGACGATTCTATCCATTGGATTGTTTGCACCAAACTGATCGCTGAAGAAATCCTCAAACTTGACTTTGAAGTTTCCCTCATCACCCACGAATGTGATTACCAATGCGCCATCCGCATCCATGTCACCGAATGCCATGTCGTACCCTGGCATTCCATCCATGTTGATGTTGATATCGCCGCCGAAGCCATCCGGACTCTGATTTCTGAATGTGAGCATTCCGTCCTGGCTCTCATCGAAGTTGTATTCCCATACGTCGGAGTCAAACCAGCTTGCTGGATCAGGAGGCGTCGTCGTTAGATCGTTGACTGGATCCGTATCGAACTCGTTGACGCTCTCACCTGCATCGGATGCATAGCTGGTATCTATGCCACCACCGCCGTATAGGATATCGTTACCGGCTCCACCGTAAACAGTGTCGGCTCCACCGTAGCTCGGATCGAACTGACCGGCATAGAGGTAGTGCTCGTCACCGTAGATCCTATCGTCGCCGGCGCCGCCCCATATCATATCATCACCGGCATATGCTATAATTCCACAACCGCTCTGTGAACCCCTTATCTCATCTGCCCCATCTGAACCGTGTAGGTAGAGATCGCCGTTCTGACGAAAGACGCGGCTGAAATCCATAACGGCGCCTTCGAGCCCGATGGCTGAAATTATCATAGGTTCGTTTCTAACGGATCCACCCTCGACCATCCATGATTCACGACGGCCATCTGTATATTCCACTGTCACCACGATATCGCTGCCGCGGGATTCACCCCAGATACCGACCATATCCTCAGTCATCTGAAAGCCGACGTTCGTCGGATTCGCTGGATCTCCGCTGTTGAGAACCTGGACCGTACCCATATACTCACCGTACCATGCGGGATCTTCATCGAGCCTGGAAGCATCCTCATCAAAGAGAACGATCTGGTCCGGATTGACGCCGTTCCAATATGGGTCCAATTCCTGCGGCATTTCCCAAAGGGTTGGATCGACTCCACCTGGTCCGCCAGGTCCCCCCGGTCCGTATTTTCCGTAATTTTCTATAGCTGCCTTCTCAGCGATGAGCATAGTCTTGATGCGGTCCATCTCGCCTAGATTTTCTTCGGAGAGCCACTCGGCGTTTTCCTGCTCAAACTGTTCGATCTCAGCTATGGCAGCCTGGAGATCGGAAGTATCCACACCTTCCGCTTGAGTCTGGTCTGTCGCTTCCGGCTGAAGTTCCGAGAAGTCAGTGTTTGTAATTTTCTGTGCAGTTATCTTCATCCTTTACCTCATATTATTCCGCATTCGGCCCCATATTGAGTTCGCCGAGCATTGCATCCATCTCTCCGAACATCTCGTTGAAGAAACCGTTCATTTCATCATCTAAACTTGTCTTCTGTGTCATGACATCGTCCCATGTCGCTTCAAGCGCCTGTTCGTCGACATCTGGGACCTTCGTGAGTTCATCGTAGAACGCCTGTTTAGCATCGTTTATTGCATCTCCAACGGCGGTTCTATCCATCGGCATACTATCATCGAATGACGCGCTTCCGGTAAATTCACCCTCGTATGGATGTATGGTATAGATCACGGAGTTGCTGTTGATATCGAACCAGTCGTCTACGAAACTTTCATTCCACTTATCCGCTCCCTCTTCACCTTCTTCTGAAGCATCATCATCCTTATGCAGGGCGTAGCTATCCTCCTCCGGATTGCATATGAAGGTCTCAGCGCCACCCTCGACGTCGATGTATGTCTTCGGGTTGCTGTCCTTTTTATTTTCACTTCCGACTCCGTGAGAGAGTAGATCCGGAGTTTGAATGACGTTTGTATCGTTAGGATTCGATTTGACCGAAACTAATGTTGCACCGGTGATATAATTGTCGCCAAAACCTGCAACCACAACATCATTTCCGCCGCCCGATTTAACTATATTCGAATAAAAGGGATCACCTGTGAGGGCCGGTTGTATACCCTCAGGAAGAATTTCTTTGGCAAAATCAGTCTCTTCGTTGACGCCCAAAGTGTGAATGATGTCGTTATAGCCAGTTCCCTTTATATCGCCGCGCATGTTGTGAATCATTATACCGGTGCGGAATTCGAGTAGCGTATCGTTTTCACCCGGCTTGATATCTGGTGGCAGATAGGCATCTTTGTATCCCGAGCCATAGTATTCTTCAAAGCTATTTGACTGTTCCTGCCAGCCTTCACCGTTGAAATACTCAGTTGTTTGAGAGGTTTCGGAAAATGCTTGAATGGTCTCGTTGAAGGCCCTCATTCCCTGTTCTGAAGTTGGCTCTTCGATTCCCAACTTATTCAGCAGCTCCTGTCTGTCGAGTATATGTCTACCCGTTGATTTCCAGCCGCCGGCATCGAATTCCACCGGGCGGGTTCTTGAATCGCCGTTGAATGCGAAGCTGAGCGATGAAGCAGCGATATAATTGATACCCGCATCGGTCTCGGTGGCCAGTGGGTGCCCACCATCTACCTCTGCACCTTCGATACGGATTCTGGAGATCAGTGTTGTGCCGTTGTAAAGTTCGATGAAGTGGTTATAGAGCTCTCCACCGTCGGGACTATATACGTCCTTTAATCCAGTGGGTTCTGAACGAAGCTTCGCACCCGTCACCTCGATTTGAACGTATTTATTTAGATCCGCCGGAACATTCTGGTGTATTCCACCATCGGAACTCCATTGATCATAAACACTGAAACGTTCCATTCCAAGGGCTTCATCGTATTCATATTTATAGGGTTCGGCCGATTCGACATCACCTTTTTGAACCCAGAGGATCTGAGGAATTCCAATTTCTGCAAAAGCTCCGAGATAATTTTCACTGGAGCCAATTTTATCGACATTTACACCTAGAAATAGATCGACTCCTCCTTCGGTGTATATGTGATTTCCATCTTCATCGACTGTGATCTCACCTGCGTAGTTTCCGCTGTTGTAGACCTCTTCTATCGTCTTCATTACTAATGAATCATCGGAGGTTATCTGCGGCTGATAGTCCGGATCGAGGAATGGGCAGGGTACCGCTTTCTTCGTAGCTGCATCCAGCAATGTTATAGTTCCATCCTCGTTTTTCTTTATCAGATAATCGCGAAACGGTTTACCGAGCCATCCGTCATTATTGAGGTCTTTACCCTCAGCCATCTCCTGCTGATAGAGGTGATCCATCTGAGTTTCGAGCTGCAGGAGGGCGTTTAATTCTTGCTCGCATTTTACAAGTGCTCCCTCGGCTGCATCGAGTTTCTGATGTAGTAGCTGCTGTTCATTTGCGCTGATCATCGCGAACTCTGGATTCTTGCTTGGATCGAGCAGCGTCTCGTATTCGGTTTTTAATACGCTGATGTCGTTGTAAAATTTCTCATAACGTTCCTTGAGTAGCTCAAGATAAGAGACGGCCTGCTCGTTATTCGCTATGAGATCGTTGACCGAGGGTGGGGCATTTTCCAAGAATTCTAAGATATAATCTCCACCAGCGGCCGCTCCGGATGCGCCTTCTTCGCCAAAATCACCCAAGGTGTAATCATTTAGGGGATCTACATTTCCCGTACAGCCCTTCTGGTTGGGTGTGCCATCATCAGCAAAAGGATCACCAAATGATTCCTCGAAGTAACCCTCGATATCAGAGCCTTGCGATTCCTGGAGCATCTGATCCATCTCGGTTTCAGATGGAGCAGGGGAGCTGCCAGTATCAACCGTGTTAATCTTAAATTTTAGATCTTTAATCTGCATTTTCACCTCACATACAAAATTCCCGTCATTCTATATTGCAAAACCCTTGCCAAAACTGGCCTAAATGAAATATTTATAAATGCTTGTAATTACAGGGTAATCGGATTGGCCCTTAGATATTTCGACTGAAGCTGCGCATCATCTGTGGGGTTTAGTCTAAAAGTGGGGTGTAAAGTCATCATGTTATGATCATGCATATGATAGGAGGGGACTACAGTTCGCCGTTCATCTTCATCTCTTTTTCCGAGGTATAATAGAGTTGAGCTTTATTCAGCTGCTGATTGCAGTATCGTAAGGTATCTTCTAGTTCAGCTCCATAAGCTTTCAGGTCTTCAAGTTCATCGGCTGATAATTTGCACATATTGGCTGGGTCCGACAACATCTTGTCGTTTTCGGCTTGAAGAGCTAGTAAGACCTTTTCCAGACCAACAAAACGTTGATAGACTGGCTTCATGTTTTTCCACTGCTCCGGATTTATTTTAAATATTTCCTGTTCTAAATCAGGCACATGCGGTATTGAATGCTGAACGCTGGTCTTAGGCATGGTAAGTCCTGATAGGATATCCTGAACAGCCTCGAATCTGCGGGGGTGTTGACGCGCTGTTGTACCGTTCTTTCCAGTCACAAGGTCCCCGTAGGCGTTGCCGCTAGCGGGGGTATAGCTGTCAGAAGCCGCAGGAGCTGATGCTGTCTGCTTTTTCTGCGCGGATTTGGCCTTATCACCGCTATCCACACGAATCTTATTCACCTTGAATGGTTTATTTGATTTATAGCTCATATAGTTAACCTATGATTCCATCTTTATAAACTGTTCTAGATAATCCCCCGATTCCTGGTCTATAATTCTCTCCAGATCCGCCAGTGCTTTATCTATCTGAACCTCTATCGGTTCAATCTCCTTTTTCTTTATATATCCCTGTAATTCCAACATCTTAAACAGTTTACGCTTGGATTGGAGCGATTCATATAAGTTCTCCGGATCCTCGGGTTTCAGGTTCGCACGCTCCTGTAACGGATTTGTTATCTCAGAGCCCCTCTCGATAGAATTGTCAGGTGTTGCCTGGGTATCCACTCTCTTTATATCTAGATCTGACATGTCAAAAACCTTTCTGGGCGCTGGTTGCCCACGACTCTATTATGCAAAGTGCTTGCCATAATTGGGGAGTTAAGACGGCTGACTTAATATTGCTTTAGATATCAAATGTTATTAGCACTATCTAAAGTTATACATTAGGTGCTTTGGTGGCTTTGGGGCTTAATATCGGGGTGATGAGACGGAAAAAAGGGGAGTTGAGTCATCAAGTGAGGAGCTTCATGGTCAATTCCCGGAGCCTCTTTATCTGGGATAGAAGCTTATCAAGTTGTTCTGTCTCAACAGCTGCCCTCGTTCTTTTTCTGCGTTTTGGACCAGCAATTGCCAGTGCCTGTTGAGTCAAACGGTCGACCTCGCGAATGATCTCCGATGTCGTCGGGGTCTCTATCTTGTCCGATTTATCGATTTTCTTCTTAATTCTCTGCTTATGCTTTCTCTTCTGGGATAGATGCTTATAGATATGGACAGCTAGACCATCCAAGGTTTCACGAGTTTTGGAGAGATATTCCGCAGCTCCCTGTTTTATCAATTCAGCTGCGAACTTCTCATCTCCCTGACCACTGATCACAATGATGGGAGTGTTGGCGGCCGCATCACTCAGACGAGGGATGTAGTTAGTTATAGGCAGCTTCCCGACTATCCCTGCCGTAAGAATCAAATCGTAGACGGCTTGGGATGCAAAATCCAAACCGTCTTCGATTGAATCAACTGTATGAATTATTACGGGCGAAAAATGCCTATCCAGAACTTCTGTTATGAGCTCTGCATGATGCGCATTGTCCTCGATTATCAGGACATAATGAGGTTTCTTCAGCTTATTAGCTTTTGGCACCATCCCCCTCCCTAAAGGAGATCTAGATATTCAACATGCGCCGGATATCATCGACCTTGTCCGTCTTCTCCCAGGTGAACTCCGCTTCCGAGCGGCCGAAGTGACCGTACGCGGCGGTCTTGTTGTAGATCGGTCTCAGGAGGTCGAGGTGTTTGATAATAGCAGCCGGCTTCAATGGGAAGATCTCGCGTATCGTTTCAAGGATCTTATCATTTTCGGCTTTGGCCGTTCCGTAGCCGTTGACCATGATCGATACGGGCTCTGGGTAACCGATGGCGTAGGCGAGCTGTACTTCACAGCGGTCCAGCGCGCCGCTTGCGACTAGGTTCTTTGCGATATACCTGGCCATATAGGATGCGCTTCTATCGACCTTGGAGGGATCCTTACCTGAGAAGGCTCCGCCACCGTGGCTGCCGTGACCACCATATGTGTCGACGATGATCTTACGACCTGTGAGCCCACAATCAGCGTGGGGTCCACCGCGGACGAATGCGCCCGTTGGATTGATCAAAAAACGCGTGTTGCCGTCGATCAAATTTCCAGGCAGTACTGGCCTTACAACCTTATCGATCAATTGGTTTTTCAACTCTTCATAAGAAACTTCCGGATCGTGCTGAGTCGAAGCGACGACCGTGTCGACATGAACGGGTTTTCCATCCTCATAGCGAATCGTAACCTGTGACTTGCCATCCGGTCTTAGAAAATTCAGTTCGTTGTTCTTTCTGACTTCAGCGAGCCTCTTCGTGATGCGATGTGCAAAGACGATCGGCATCGGCATCATCTCTTCGGTCTCATTGCATGCAAAGCCGAACATCAAACCCTGGTCGCCAGCGCCCTGTTCCTTGAAGAGGCCTTCACCCTCTGTCACACCCTGAGAGATGTCAGGGGATTGCTTGTCGAGCGAGACGACGACTCCGCACGTTTCCCAATCGAATCCCATCGAGTGATGGGAATATCCGATATCGCGGATTGTATTTCTTACGACTTCGGGGTACGTCACTTGCGCATTTGTCGTAATTTCACCTGCGATCATTGCAAGGCCCGTAGTCACGAGAGTTTCGCAAGCGACCCTCGAGTTCTTATCCTGTGCAATTATGGCATCCAATATGGCATCGGATATCTGATCCGCTACCTTATCTGGATGACCCTCAGTTACCGACTCTGACGTGAATAAATATGATTTTGAAGACATTCTCTTCCTCCCTTTCCCGAATATGCGTTTGAATAAATTCCGGGGACTATAGGCGTGTATAAGCTGCTCTGTCAAGGTGCTTTTTGGGCCTAACGTTTTGATCTTTCTAAACATTTTGGATGATTCATATCCTATATCTGTCCATCGACGATGTGAAGTTTCTTGATATCCCCTGGGAGGGTGTGCTTCGTCTGTTTTTTGATATACTTCACGATTTCATCCGAAGTCTTCAAAGAGAGTACATGCTCGATGAGCTTCTCCGTCTGCACCTTGGTGATAGATCTTAGGACCTTTTTGACCTTGGGAATTGAAACTGGATTCATGGATAGTGAATCCATCTCCATTCCAACCATAAGAGTGATGGCAAGAGGGTCACCTGCAAGCTCCCCACATAGGGAGATCTTGATGTCAGCTTCTTTAGCGGCCTTGACGGCCATCATTATCATACGCAGGATGGCCGGATGGAAGGGATTATACATGTCGGCGACATGTTCATTTATCCTGTCGATGGCGAGGCCGTATTGAATGAGATCGTTTGTGCCGATGGAGAAAAAATCCACTTCCTTGGCGAGCTCAGGCGCAAGGAATATCGCCGATGGCACTTCTATCATTATGCCCAATGGTATGTCATCCCTGAATGGGATGTTCTGATCGTCTAACTCTTCCTTTATCTCCCCAATAATCTTTTTTACGGCCATTATCTCGTCGACGCTGCTGATCATAGGAATTAAAATGCGCGGGTGACCATGCACGGACGCTCTCAGGATTGCTCTTAGCTGAGTCCTGAAGAGGGGTTTCTCCCTGAGGCAAAGTCTAATCGCTCTGAGTCCGAGCGCGGGATTAGTTTGGAGGTCGTATGCCTGCAAAAGAGGCATCTTGTCACCACCGAGATCGATGGTACGTATCGTCACCGGTCTTGGAGAAAGTTGTTCCAATACTTCGATGTAATTCTCAAACTGTTCCTCCTCCGTGGGTTCATCCAATCGATCCAGAAAGAGATACTCCGTTCGATAGAGGCCGATGCCCTCAGCGCCGTGATCGATTAAGGAGGGGATTTCCTCAAGGAGTTCCATATTGCCCTCGATGCTGATCTTAAAGCCATCCTTTGTTTCAGCAGGGAGGTGTATATCCTGCATCAGGATGCGTTCGAGGGCTGCATAGTTTTCCTGCACGGTTACATACTGTTCCTTCTCCTTCTTCGTCGGGGAGGCGACTATCAGTCCCTTCATGCCATCCAGGATTACAGTTTCGCCCTCGGTGATCGACTCGAATATACCTTTCAAACTGAAGACGGCTGGAATCTCGAGCGCGCGTGAAATGATCGCGGTGTGAGATGTTTCTCCACCTCCTTCCATTATGAAACCCTTAACTCGATCCTTCGGAAGGTTTGCCACTTCAGCTGGGGAAAGGTCGTGAACGATCAGTATCATCTCACCCTTGGGAAGTTCAGAGAGGGATAGGGCG
>CAYWIG010000021.1:0-12045 GCA_964458295.1 uncultured Myxococcales bacterium | reverse complement strand
TCCCGGAGTAAATAGTCCCGGAGTAAATTTACTCCGGGACTATTTACTCCGGGACCGGCAGGTGCTAGTATTTGTGGTTCGATCGGGAGGTTCGATATGGAAAAGGAGATAAGCAGTGACGCCCCAGCTGAGCCGACGCTCGAGGAGGCGCCGGAATCATCCTGGGTGCCATCGCTAACCGTTAAGACCGGGGACAACGAGGGACGAGTCGCTGCGGTGGGTGAATCCAAATTCATAATCGGTCGCCAGAAGCGCTCCGGACTCAAACTCGACGACAAGGCCGTCTCAAGAAAACATGCGATGATCGAACAGCAGGAGGGCCGCTTCGTCGTTCGTGACTTGAACAGCAGATGGGGAACTAAGTTAAATGGCGTTAAAATAGATGAGGCCGAACTTAAACTTGGTGATCAGATCGAGATTGCAGGAAACATGATCCTGTTCGACCTCGCACAGAAAGGGGCCAAATCAGCCCACAAAAGAGAACCCATAAAGATGGCTATCATGATGGTTATCATCCTAGCCCTCGTGAGCTTCGGCGCACTCTCCTACTTCAAGTACCGCGTCAATCAGAACCTCCAAAGGCCTGGCGGTGATGTACTCGCCAGAATAATGCACCACTACGATCAGGGAATCTATCATTACAACAAGATGGACAAGAACCCGATTAAGAATAGAGAGAAGTGCATTGAGGAGATGAAGGAGGTCATTCAACTCGACCCAAAAGGAAAGACACGCTTCTCAAGAAGCGCCACGAGAATTTTAGAAAGTTTGGAATAAACAAGAGGAGGATTTATGAGCTCAAATGCAATGACATACAGGAACACGGATCACAGCTGGGGATGGTTCATGGGAGTGGGCATCATCTTCATAATTCTCGGAATTTCTGCGATCGCCATGCCCTTTGCTGCTGCGATGGCCCTCGAGCAGATCCTCGGATGGATCTTCCTGATCGGCGGTATAATCAGCGGGGTACATGCATTCAAGACCAAGGGTACGAGCGTATTCATCATCAAACTTTTAGGGAGCATCGTATACCTCGCGGCTGGCATACTCCTCCTATTCTACCCACTGCAGGGAGTCTTGACACTCACGCTTCTGCTCGCCGTATTTTTATTTATAAGTGGCGTATTTAAAATAATATTGGCGATGCAGTTTAAAGGTATGTCGAATTGGGGCTGGATGTTTTTAAGTGGATTGATCGCATTGCTGCTCAGTGGACTCATCTGGAGCCAATGGCCATACTCCGCTGCGTGGATAATCGGTCTTATGGTGGGAATCGATTTCCTATTCGGAGGTTTTTCGCTGACCATGCTCTCAGCGGCCATTCGCAGGAACACCTGAAGAGGGATTCCAGATTCCGGATCCCCGATGCCGGATAAATCTTTCCGGTATCTGGAATCAGGCATCGGGCATCCATTTTTCCAAGGCGATATTTTTTGCGGAGTGAGGATGCATAAGACACGAGCGGATAGAATCCCGCCATTTTTGGTGATGGAAGTTTTAGAGCGTGCCGAGGAATTGGAACGTGCGGGGCACGACATAATTCATCTTGAAATCGGTGAACCCGACTTCGATACTCCTAAGAAAATTTCAGAAGCGGGGATAGAGGCTATAAACCGTGGGGACACCCATTACACTCACAGCATCGGAGTCAAACCGCTCCGTGACGCCGTATCAAATCACTATAAGGATAAATACAATGTCGACGTATCGCCCGATCAGGTGATCGTCACGATGGGCACCTCGCCCGCCCTTCTGATGACGTTATGTTCGATCATAAATCCGGATGATGAGGTGATCCTCTCGGATCCGACGTACGCCTGCTATCCCAATTTCATAACATACATAGATGGGAAACCCATCTTCGTTCCTGTCTCAGAGGAGGACGGATTCATCTTCCATCCCGAGGAGATCGAGAAGAGGATTGGAAAAAAGACGAAGGCGATAATGATCAACTCACCATCGAATCCGACAGGGTGCATACTTTCGAAGGATATAATTGAGGGAATTGCAAAGCTCGGTCCCTGCGTAATATCTGATGAAATTTACCACGGCCTAGTCTATGGCGAGAAGGAACATTCCATCCTGGAATTTACCGACAACGCGTTCGTGCTAAATGGATTTTCCAAATACTACGCAATGACCGGCTGGAGGCTCGGCTACATCATCGCACCGAAAATATTTGTCAGGCCCATCCAAAAATCTCAGCAAAACCTTTTCATCAGCCCAAACTCCATATCACAGTGGGCAGGCGTTGCAGCTCTAAATGAAAAACATCCGGAGATAGCTGAGTCCGTAAAAATCTATGACGATCGTCGGAAATTTTTAATAGGAAGACTTCGCGAAATCGGATTTCGCATCCCACACGAGCCAAAAGGTGCATTCTATGTCCTAGCAGATGCAAAGAAGTTTTCTAATGACTCGTATAAATTAGCATTCGACATTCTAGAAAACGCCCATGTCGCCGTAACCCCAGGCATCGACTTCGGAAGCAATGCCGAAGGATTCATACGCTTCTCCTATGCAAACTCTTTGGAAAATATAAGAAAAGCATGCGACCGCCTGGAATCATTCTTAGCCGATTAGACCTATTGAAACGCCAGTCCAAGGGTGATACTGTCACCTCAATTGGTCAATAGAGAGGTTATCATGGCAAATCTCAAATTGTTTGGAACCGATGGCGTGAGAGGTGTTGCGAATTCTGAAACGATGAACACTGAAATCGCTACCAAGATCGGTCGGGCTGCTGCCTATTACGTAAAGGATTCAGATGAACTTCCCCAGATCGTCATCGGTAAGGACACGAGGCTCTCCGGTTACATGATCGAGACGGCGCTCGCTAGCGGCATCACATCGATGGGATTGAATGTTATCAAGACGGGTCCACTCCCCAGTCCAGGTGTCGGCTTCATATGCAAATCGATGAGGGCGCGCCTCGGCATAGTTATATCCGCCTCTCACAATCCCTGGGATCAAAATGGAATTAAAATATTCGGACAGGATGGATTTAAACTCGATGTCGAACAGGAAGCCGCAATCGAAACTCTGATCGAACAAGGAACGCCAACGAAGCACCTCGCAACAGCACACGACATAGGGAAGATCACACAGATTCATGACTCCGACGGAAGGTATATACAGTACCTGAAGGAACGATTCCCCCACAGACTAAACTTAAGAGGAATCAGGGTTGAGCTCGATTGTGCAAATGGCGCAGCATACGCTGTCGCCCCTTCCGCCCTGGTGGAGCTTGGCGCCGACGTCACAGCTTACAATGTAAACCCCAGTGGATATAATATTAACGAGGGGTGCGGGGCGTTACACCCTGAAAATATTTGCAAAATCACCAAAAACTCAAAAGCTGACATCGGCATAACGCTCGATGGCGATGCAGATCGCGTTCTTCTTTCGGACGAAAATGGAAATCTCATCGATGGTGATGCAATCCTATACATCTCAGCGAAGCACCTGCACTCCAAGGGACACCTCGGACAATCGACTATCGTCGGAACCGTTATGACAAATTATGGTCTGGATGCAGCGCTCAAGAGGGAGGGAATATCCCTTGTGCGCACGGACGTGGGCGACCACAACGTCATATCCCATATGAAAAAAAACGGCATCAACCTCGGCGGCGAATCGTGCGGCCATCTAATCTATCTCCATCATAGCAATACCGGCGATGGCCTCCTCGCAGCGCTCCGCGTTTTGTCAATTATGAAACAACAGGACAAGCCACTCAGCGAATTAGCAAAGGGCTATAAGCCCTACCCACAAAAGACGATCAACGTAGTCGTCCGCGATAAGATTCCCTTTGATAACATAAAGGAGATCTCAAACCTGAGGCAGTCGATCGACGAAAAACTAGAAGGCAAAGGTAGAACCCTCATGAGATATTCCGGAACTGAGATGGTCGCTAGGGTTACGGTGGAATCAGACAAAGCAACGCTGACGGATAAATTCGTCAACGAGCTCGCCAGTATCGTGAGGGAAAAACTTGGTATTTAGATAGAAACAACAGATGAATGTATGGAGGTAAATCGTGACTGTGAAAATAGATATAGATTATCAAGGTGAACTGCACTGCTTAGCGAAACATACACCCTCAGGAATATCATTAAGCACCGACGCGCCGACTGATAATGGTGGAAGGGGTGAAACCTTTTCGCCGACCGACCTGTTGGCAACAGCACTTGGAACTTGTATCATAACTATAATGGACATGGTTGCACAGAAGAGGGACATCTCACTTAAGGGAACGAAGATAATCGTTTTAAAGGAGATGTCACAGATGCCACCGAGGAGGATTTCGGATTTGAAGATCACGATATCATACCCATCTGATTTAAATCTTTCCGATTCTGATAAGGCGAGATTGGAGAAGGTGGTAAATTCTTGTCCGGTAAAGCAGAGTCTGCATCCGGAGGTAAGCGTAACGACGGAATTCGTATATTAACCTAACAACGGAGAAAACGATGATATCAGGCAGAGGATTTGAGGTAACCCTGGAGGGTGAAGGGTGCGTGCGAGTTCCCGAGGAATGCTTGGAGTCAAACGAGCAAGTCATTCAAGCAGCTAAGGATGATGCGGCCATTAATGCATGCGGGGTCTTGCCCCATCAGGTTCAATCATTTGAGATCGTTGAAAAACCGACCTTCTTTTCGAGAGGAAAGAACAGCTTTTGTGCGAGCATTACGGCAAGGATAGTCTGCAGAGCTGGTCAATGGCCGAAGACACCTGAAAAACCCGAAAGAAAAGGCCTCTAGCTTTAACAACGTCCAGCCCATGCCATGCCTGCGGATTGCATGCCTGTAAACACCTTAACATGCAAGGCGTGAGGGCCACCCTTTAATGGAATCTTCGTATCGATTAAGTGTAGCACCTCATGAATCTCAATATTGGCGATATTGGTTTCAAACTCCTCAAAAAGCTCTTCAATTTCATCATCAGTTATCTTCTTCCCAGTGCCATTAGCAGAATATATTAAACCGGCTATTCTGTGCTGGGGTTATAAAATCCGCCGCCATTATTGCCTAGAAATAAGCTTTCAATCGTAAGAGGTATACCTGAGTCATCCAATAGACCAACACCCTTCGCGATCAGTTTACCGATCATGCCATCATCAACCGAACCTTCACCCCTCTTCCTCAACGACTTCACAGCATTGTTGATTATGCCACGCCCCCGCTTACTAGTTAAAAACGCCGTTGACTTCCTCCTCGCACCCCTAAGCGCCTTCAATACCTTGGGGCTCCTCATAAGTCTACGCAACAGGCGGGATAGAGCGATAAAGTCAGGATCATCATTTCCTACTTTTTCACCATTCGCTATCCTATCATTTATCCTCTTCGAAAACCTGTAGAGATCTATAAATATCAGCCTATATGAAGAATACTTGCCACCGGTGCCAACTATTTTTTCCGCATCAGCTAGTGGCGTTTCAGTCACACACGGCAACTTTCTTTTACGAACCATACTTAACGAGCTATTTTTTCTGAAAGGCAGTGGCAATTTCCTCCAAAGCTCATTAAATGTAAGGTGGGATGTCCGTCCTATTTCATCGGCGCTCAATTTATATTTTGTATCACCCTCACCTCCCCCGCTCGACGCAATATCCCTCAGGCTTTTTCCATCAACGCCGGCGGCGTCAATATCGGCCTGTGATATAAATCCTTGATCAAGAATCTGGGAGAGATGTTCATCTCCAAAGCCGAACTGACTCAAAAAAGTCCTCGTCGCCGAATTGTCCTCCACATGTATTGGAATCGCCGTCATACCTCTCCTTAGTGAGATTATCGGCTGGTAGGGCCCCTGAAGTTGCTATATTTGAAGGATATATATATTTGTATCTTATTGATATTACAGACTTATAAGGTGATCTATACCGAACACGTCCCGGTTGGGCAGTTATTCTCAGCGGTGAGCGGCTGCTCATTCCTGCTGCCATCGCGATAAACCGTAATCCCCTTACAACCTGATTTCCACGCAAGTTGATAGAGTTTCGATATCTCGTCGGTTGTAGCCGAATTCGGCAGGTTCACGGTTTTTGAAACGGCGTTGTCGACGTGTTTTTGAAATTCGGCCTGCATCTTCACATGCCACTCGGGTGATATATCCGCAGCCGTTACGAAAAGCTTTTGAACCGATTCCGGAACTTCGCTCAATCCTTGAACGCTTCCGGACTTCTGATCGATCTTCTGCATCAACTCCTCGGAATAAAAACCTTCGGTCTTTGCGATGTTCTCGAAGAGTGGATTCACGACGCGATATTCGCCATCCTGACTCATGTTCTTATACGTTACGGCAAAGAGCGGCTCCACACCGGAGGAGGCCCCGGCGATCATGCTGATGGAACCTGTTGGAGCGATCGTCGTTACGGTAGCATTTCTCAATTTCTGATCCTGATCGTATGTGCTAAGCGCGAAAGAAGGGAACGTACCCCTCCCCTTCGCAAGATCTCTTGATGTTGTAATGGCCCTATCCCTGATAAACGACATCACCTCACTCGCTAGTCTTAGTGCTACATCGGAATCGTAGGATACGTTCAGTGCGATCAACATATCCGCAAAACCCATAACGCCAAGTCCGATCTTTCGATTCGCCTCGGCCATCTCCTTTAGCCTCGGCAATGGGTAGTTGTTTATGTCGATGACGTTATCGAGAAAGTGAATTGCACGTTCTACAGTACTGCCAAGCCTCTCGTAATCCACACCCCTGCTCTTCACAAATCTTGCAAGGTTGATGCTGCCTAGGTTGCAGGATTCATACGGAAGGAGTGGCTGCTCCCCGCAGGGATTCGTAGCCTCGATTGCCGTATGCGGCGTAGGATTGAATCTGTTTATGACATCGATGAATATTACGCCTGGCTCACCATTTGCGTGCGCAGACGTAATGAGCGTATTCCAAAGCTCCTTCGCATCGACGCTGGTCTTACTCATGTCGTGTGGATTTACGAGGTCAAAACTCCCGCCTGTCTCTAACGCCATCATAAAATCATCCGTCACCGCAACCGAAATGTTGAAATTCTTAAGGTCGCCTTCCTTCGATTTACATCTGATAAAATCCAATATGTTCGGATGGTCGATCCTGAGCACCGCCATGTTTCCACCGCGCCTGACGCCGCCCTGTTCAATCGTGCTCATAGCCTGATTGTAGAGATGAAGATATGCGAGCGGACCCTGAGCCGTCACCTTACTTCCCTTAACCGAACTCCCGGACGCCCTCATCCTTGAAAAGGAAAAACCCGTACCCCCTCCCGACTTGTGAACCTCAGCTGCATCCTTCAGTGCGCCGAATATGCCCTGCATGGAATCCTCTATCGGCAACACGAAACATGCGGAGAGCTGACCGAACCTCGAGCCAGCATTGAGAAGCGTCGGCGAATTGGGAAGGAAATCCAGGTTCGACATCATCCCGAAGAACTCCTCTTCAGTCTGTCTGATCTCCGCCGTACCCTTTTGATAATACATATCCGCAGCGGCTACACTCTTTGCTACTCTATGAAAGAGTTCCTCAGGCGACTCAAACTTACCGTCACGCTTTTTTAGATAACGATCCTGTAACAACTTAACTGAATTGTCCGATAGATACATTTGACACCTGCCAATTGATTAAAAGTTTTCCGGGACGATAAGTTTCTCTATTCCTTCATAGACTGCAATCAGATGGCGAACGTTGGATACGAAGTCTATCTTTGAAACGTCCACCTTGAGGACTGGACCATTATACCAGTTCGTTTCCCTAAGCTTGTCGACGAAGTTGTCATAGCGGATGTTGAGCGACGTAACGAGGCGACGAAGGCCTTCAGGAATCTCACCTGTACCGCCTTTTTCCTCCTCACGCTGCCTCTCGCTGATATTTTGAAATAGGTACTCCAGCGGGGCATGGAGGATGATCATAAGGCCCGGTTCGGCGAGCGGCTTGAACTCCTCTTTAAGCCTGGAGTCTATGATATTCATCCCCTCCCTCGAAAGATACGGAACATCCATATCCTTGTGCAGGACTTCGCAGAATGCATAGCGATCAGCAAGCGATGAGCCATCGACACAGGTAGATCTCTCCAGATGGGGCACGGCTTGAAGCTGCATCTTACGAAGATCCAAATATGCGTGCTGAATATCGAGCGCGGATCTCTCAAGGCTTCTCTTCGCCGCCATCCAAGGTGGACTTTCTATTTCATTTTCAGTCTGACATTGGATAAATTCATTGATCGACGTGTAATATCTACCGAGCGTTCTCTTCGCCGAATCCTTTGCCGTAGCTAGTAAAGGATACAGAGATTCATTCTGAACAAAGTGGTCCTCAAAGCCCTCATCGGGAAGTTCGAAGAGCGCATTCATGCCGGTGTTGTACGCAAGAAATTTTACAAGTGAACTCTTTCCAGCCCCGAGATTGCCGACACACGTGACGAGCGTCTGATTATTTCTAAAATACTTCATCAGGCGTCGCTCCACGCTAGTCAGCCTATTAGGGATCTCGTGTCTTTTGATTGCAGGATCTTCAGTTACATCCAGGATCTTACCGAATTCGTTCATTGGCCGTTTCCCCTCGAAGCTATCATGCGTCTAACTTTTTCACGAATCGTCCCTGCTGCCACATGAACGTAGTCTGGATGCTCGTACATATCAATTTCTGCCGGAAGTATTATGATATCCGCATCCGGAGGAACGATGGCGTGTTCCTGATATCTGAGGAGGGTCTTCCTCCAATTAGTAGCCACATCCTCATAGCATTCATGAATTTCAGTCAGGTACTCCTCGGTGATCGTTCTAGCATAGCTGTCGCCCTCCTCCGCCCTCATCATCCTCCTCTTCTCGAGCATCTTCGGCTCAGATCTGAGATAGACGGTAAGGTCGGGCAGGCGGATACGTTCGTTATGAAGTGTCTGATAGAAGATAGTCTTGTAGAGCTTCGCGTGGGCCTTTGGCATCTCGCCGGAATCGATCATCCGTTTCACGAAAACCTCAGGCCCATCCAGGAACGGTCTATCCTCTAGGATGAGTACGCTCTCCCCGTGGTGCCGGGTCATCAGATGCCTGATCTCCCTCTGCTGCAATGTCCTCATGTGCAAAAAAGCGGTTTCTGTAGGAAAGATGTTAGAGATCCTATCATCGTAGAAGAGGGCTAGGCACTCATCGGTAAGTGACCCCTTATCCACCCTTTCGGTAAAGGTATACATCTTCGCCTTGCCTAGAATATTTTCCAAATCCGTTTTATATGGAGATTGAGTCAAGGCGTTCATCAATGTGGTTTTTCCGGAAAAGAGATTACCCATGATACCGATATGAAAGTTCATTGTTAAAGCTCCCCAATTACGCTTAACGGTTGCGGCTGCGAGGCTCGAAACGTTCTACGTCGGACGTTAAACGTAACGTCACCGCCAGACGCAAGACGATTCGAGCTTCGCAACCGATGGACGTCTCTAAGTTCGATCAGCACTATCAAAGTGACTTATTACCGTCAACGAATAGCTTGTTATATTCACTCATCGCAAAGCGATCAGTCATTCCCGCAATGTAATCGCATATATGGCGCTTCGAACCGGTCGATTCGAACCTATTGTAAAATTTTTCCGGCAACAATTTCGGATCGTCGGAATAGGTACCGAAGAGATCCATTATCATCTTCCCGCCCTTGGCCGACATCTCCACAACCTTCGGATGACGATATACATTTTCAAAGAGAAAGATCTTCGCCTCGTCCGTCTTCCTCTTCATCGCATCACTGAGAGAGACGATCCCTCTCCCCTTCTCCCTTACATCGGCTAATGTCTTTATTCCCATATCGCCTATGCGCCTCCAGCTCTCCGCCTGAAGGTCGTCTATCAGTTTTCCGATTAGCCCGCTTATCGTCTTACACCTGTGAATCCTCTCGGTGGTGTTGGGATACCTTTTCTTCATCTCGTTGAATGTCTCCTCCCAGAGGGGAACCTCCTTCAACGATTCTATGGAGAGCATCCCCCAGTGAAGCCCGTCATCCAGATCGTGATTCATGAATGCAATTTCATCCGCACAGTTGACTATCTGTGCTTCGATCGTAGGAAAGCCCACATCCTTAAAACCATCCACCTTGGTCGGTTTATCGTAGTCGGTAGTATGTTTGACCAAACCCTCGCGTACCTCATACGAGAGATTCAATCCTTTGAAATCCGGGTAGCGCTCCTCGAGCTCGGTAACGATTCGGTAGCTCTGCGTATTGTGCTCGAATCCACCATCATCTTTCATGAGTTCATTCAACGCGCCCTCGCCAGGATGGCCAAAGGGAGCATGCCCAAGGTCATGAGCCAAAGCTATCGTCTGAGCCAGATCCTCGTTAACCCTGAGAATTCTTGCAAGCCCTCTGGAGATCTGACCAACCTCGAGGCTGTGAGTAAGCCTCGTACGATAATAATCCCCCTCGTGATTTACGAAGACCTGTGTCTTGTATTCAAGCAGACGAAATGCGGTTGAATGTACGATCCTCCCGAGGTCCCTATAAAAACAGGGGCGAAAGGTACATTCCTCCTCGGGATATTGTCTGCCCAGGCTCGTCGACGAATACTGTGCGTACGGTGCCAAAAATTCCATTTCATGCTTTTCGTATATTTCTCGTGTCTGCATAGATTCACCCCGCAATCAATCTAGGTAATTCTTCCAATTATCCACTCAAAGCTGAACTTCCCTCCAACCCTATCCCACATTGAGAAGACAAAATATAGAATAAAGAAGAAAGCGATCGACGATAACAGCGCAACCGGCGAGGAGACAATATTTTCATAATAGAAATAGTCATCGCCTCGAAACGCCATAGCGACCATCCTGGGAATGAAGACTACGACTAATAGATGAATAACGTATGCGCTGAGCGCATATCTACTATACCTGTTGAAAAAAGTATGAATCCTATCATCAGTTGATGCTTTAAAATCGAGCGTTACGTGTAAAAACCAAAATACGATCAAGCAGAACCCCAGCTCCGCAAGGAAGAGACTGGTTGTAAGGGGATAGAAGGAGAGCTCATTTAAGACCAAAGAATTCACGCCATCCATATTCCAGTAGTTGCCCAACAGTGCGCCGCCAAGGCCGAAAGCGATGAGGATCGCTGCGATAAACGGGAGAAGATCGCGACTTCTGGCTTTTCTATCCTCGTCGCCCTCCGTAAGAGTCGCTTTACTCACGGCAAATCCAAATATCGGATACGCCATCCAGGGGAAGAAGGGGAAATACCCATTTAGGAAGTAGCCGCCCAAAGTATGAAGCAACGTGATAGGGGGAGAATAGTCATCGCCCTTCCAAAATCGCGGATATTCAAACCACGCCCTGAGCAAGGGGGCCGCTAAAACTATGATCACGCCTATGATGATTAAATCTCTAGTCTTAAACTTTCTTATAAATGTAAGAAGGATGATCGACGACCCGATCAGCGGAAGGATATCCCAACCCCACAGATAGTCGTTTCCCCATACGATCTGAGCGAAGATAAGCCCGAAGATAAAAACCACCAAACCGCGCTTGAGTGATCGCCATGTAACCTTATTGCTAAAGGAGCTACAATCTTCCCTCTTCGTAACGGACAGGCAGAAGCTCATTCCAACTACGAAGATAAAGAGCGGAGCTACCTCCGCTCCGATCAAGCTGTCACCAAAAAAGTAGAGGTTTGGAAATGTGCCCTCGGATGGAGAGAGAAATGCTATGAAGTGACACACGAACATCATGAATATCGCAAGCACTCTCGCAACATCGATGGATCTGTATCGATTCATAGAAACTAGCCCTTTGTGATTATTTTCTCAATTTCCTTACATGCCCTATCGAGGTCGTCATTTATGACGCGATGATCGTACTTGTCCTTGTAGGTCATCTCCATAAGCGCAGTCTTGAGCCTTCTGGCCTGCACTTCGGAGGAATCGGTTCCCCTACCGGAAAGCCGCCTCTTTAACTCCTCCTCATCAGGAGGAAGGAGGAAGATCGATATCGCATCATCCTTATAGAGATCCTTGAGTTTCGTACCTCCGATCACCTCCAGGTCCAATAAAACGAACACCCCCTCTTCAAGCCATCTATCGAG
>CAYWIG010000020.1:0-12203 GCA_964458295.1 uncultured Myxococcales bacterium | reverse complement strand
GGAGATGTAATCTTGACCGGTTTTAGGGTGGGTCAAAAGTTGCCAATAATATAGGAAAGTGTGACTTTTGGGTTAACAGCCTGAGAAGGTCTCGACCACAAAATATAGTGGCGTTGGACAATGAGCAAAACGGTATTTCCAAATATGGCCCAAGGCCCATTCATATGAAAACAAATTATGAAAAAGTTTCAGCTTCCTATGAAAATAATCAAACCTAGGATGATAATCAGCGAATATGCCAGCACTGTCATGAAAAACGAATTACTTTTCAGGGTCAATGCAGTCCCAAAGCTTCGCTTTATGCTCGCCCCCAGAAGATCAACAGACCACATTTCATCCATAATCAAATGGGTGATGTATCCGGCAAATACTGAACACGCAAAAAGAAGCCTTGTTTTGAATTCTGAATTTCCAAATGCCAGATACGTCAATTCAGCACATATTATGGCCACCGGTATACTGTGAACGATGCCGCGGTGAACCGTGGCTTTTAAAAAGAAAAGAGAGAGCCCGTATCTGACGACAAAATACCCGAAAACCACGAACAGCAATAGTAACTCGTTGGGTGCGCCCCCGGGATACAGCATGCCAAGGGCAAAAATTGGTAGAAGGATACCCATATAGCTGAAAAGGATTTCCACGGGTCTTCCTGTATCCGAATCCAAATCTGGAAGCACGGCACCTAACATGGCGAGGATAAAAGTGACGGCAGCCTGTGTCATGCCGACCTTCAATACAAAAATACCGGTACCGGCTGCCAAAACAGCCGGCACTATACCACCGGTTACATGCTGTTTAAATGATGCCACAAGCTCTTTCTCTTCAATAGCTAAGGATTACTCCCAGAACTGGATGAGCAAGCGAATCTGTCTTTGATTGACGCAACCAGTCATTGATCAGATGTGCCTAATCCAACTTTCGATAATTCCGATCGCGCCCATGGAGCTAATTTTGGATTGTCCATTGCAAAACGGGCCGCTGTTTTTGCAAGCGAACTTGCACCTTCTTTGTGAGCTAATAATGCAATGTTGGCTGAAGCATAAGGGTGGGAAGGATCCATTCGTAATGCCTGTCCATAAGATAAAAGCGCTGCTGCGGACGACTTTTTCTGTAACTGAAGACAGCGCCCCATAAGATTAAAAGCATCAGCACTTGGTCTTTCAGCTATAGAGCGCAAACAGAGGGCATAAATTTTGTCAAAATCCGCATTTTTTCGTCCGAAAACACGCTGAGCCTCCTGCCAATTTGCATCATCAGAAACCTTATGATTTCTAAGTGGCGCAAAGGCCTTTAATTTTAACAAAAAAGAAAAAAGTGGCTTCCCCGGAATATCGGCCAAATTTGGTCCATCAGTTGACGCATATTCCAATACTTGCGTCAGGAACAACGGATCCGGTTTTGCTACATTCCCAGACAGGAGTTCGCAAATTTTGGCAGAAAAACGGATATACCCCCGACGTTTCCACTCCTTACAGAGCTCCGCACGACACCAATCCAGAAGAACCCCTTGATTTAGAAGCTCAAGCAATTTTGCGTCTCCGACGCTACTCAGCTCCTGCGGTAAAAACTTTTCTTTTTCCGACCACCATAGCAACGGAATTTGATCCAAGCTATATTCGCTCAAAATGTTTTTTATATTTCCTAAGCCTGGAGTAGCAAAAAGCCATTTCAACAATTCCTTATTCGCATATTTGCTATAGTGAAGGCTTAAACATTCATAAATCAGCGCCGGGTGTGCTCTGATATTATTGGTGCGAGTTTCTTTCAAAAACAAGTCGTCAATACGCCCATTTATTTGATGAATATGGGCTAACGATTTTTCTGGAACTTTAATAATGCACCACGAGCGGCTTTCACCACTATTCCTCCTCCAAACCTGTACTCCCTGAACATTCAAACGCAAAGACGAAAAATAGGCTGCTTTCAAGGCCGACAAAAGTTGACTCTTTAAAGGACTCAGCGATTCTGGGACAATTATCCTTTGGATTAGGACATGCTCTAACAGTCGATTAAGAGCCTCCGTTTCGGCTGCCATATAAGCATTTCTTCGGCTCAGTTTTGATGATGGATTAAAGCTAGCCTCGCCATAGGAATAATAACTGCCACCATCCTGAAGGACTTTGCACGATATTATTGACTTAAGAAGCGGATTCGTCCCTGCTTTTACGGTGAGGGCATATATGAGAAAAAGAACACCGGCACCCAACACTACTGCGGTTTTTTTCATAGTAAGCAACAGTCGTCTAATTTACTTAGAAATCTTCACTCTCCATGCTTTGATGGCCGTAGTTTCCTCCACTTTTACTAGGAACTGTCTCTTTAGTCGACGCCTTCTGTGAGGTTCGCTGGGAACCTTTGCGTTTGCTTTGACTAAGCCCTTGGCCACCTTTACCCGCACCAACATTGTCAAATTTCTGAGCCTCGTCAAGAGCAGCTGTAGCCGAACGAATATCCCAACGGCGCACAACACCCAAAATATTGGTGCCAGACCGCTTGTCCTGCGTCGTCCATGTTCTAATTGTCTGAATACCTGTAAGATTCAAACCTTTAGCATCAGCTTTAAAGTCGGTCTTCTGAACACGTTCAACCTGCGTCTCGATTTCTTCGTCATTATATTGAGCATTTTTTTCCAGATTTTGCTTTACGTTATTGAAGGCCACTGTCTCTCCTACAAATGATCGAATATACCCATCGGCATTAGTCTCAGCAGCCATTACAGCGTTGCGTCTAGACATTTTTGAAGCGCCCTGTGCAGCAGCCTGTGCATATGATATAATTACTAAGTTTCCATCATAATCTGAAGTAAGTTGAACACCACACATAGGATAAAGATCTTTTTTGGACATGGACTGAATCCAATCACTAATGGACTTAGTGGATGTTCGTTTGCGAACGTTAGGAGCCTTTCCCTTCCCCATCATTGCAGCGGCGAGCTGCTTTGTATTTGCTGTATATGTCGCAACAACTGCAACATCTCCAGAGTCCTCAAATATTTTTTTGGTAATCAGTGCTCCGACCTCTGCGTTGGCCATTCTACTGATTTTATCACTAAAAGAGGATTTCTGTTGAGGGTCACCAAGCATTTCACCAACAGCCTTTTCAGCCTCTTTTGAGCCTGGGTCAATACCCTTCTTTTTAAGTTTTGCATCAAGTTCAGCGTTTATAAGCATTTTTGTTTTTTCTAAAATGCCTATTTCTTCTGGAGCTTTTTTCTCACCTGTTGACATCATTTCTGAAGCAACAGAAGGGCTTCCCTCGGCATATGAATGCGCTATTTCTCTGGCAACCGTTTGGCTGTAATACTGTGCAATTTGGCGCTTTGCATCCGCCATGGCTTTAGTAAACGCATTTCTCCTTTTTAGCTGAAATTTTGGAGAACTGGGTTTCCCTAAAATGTCCCCGCTACCAACGGCTACATACCGCCCGCCGTCATTACGTCCCATTTTCCATCCTTTATGCGTTACATACTTCTCCGCAGCTTCTTGCGCTTTGTTTGAAAAGGATGCTGGCATTTCGTCTTCGGACGCTAAAAAGTCAAGTCCTGTACTTCCATCACCAGCTCCGTTACCAGGAGGCTGGGCTATGCCAGTGTTTGGAAAAAGTGGACTTAATAAAAAGATAAAAATTGCTACCCTTACTGTATTAAACATGATAACTCCAATTTCCTTTACTTTTTATATTAAACAAACCCTTTACTTTTTATATTAAACAAACCATGGGCTACAAACTACCAATCATCTTTTGAAGACTCAAGAAGTGAGTCCACTTTCTTTTTTCCTTCCTGAGAAACCTTCTTCACTTGAGCCGAAGCCTTCGCTGCTGCACTTGCTTTTTTGAATGGCCGTGCAATCATAGGCGGCATCGGGCCGTCAACAGGAATCTTAATACTTATTTTGGTTACAGACGCTGTTGATTGTTTGGCCTGGACATTTTTGATGGTGATGATACCGATTTCCGACTCAGTACGACCAAGGCTTTCCTTGGTATAAGGATCAATAATCTTTTTACCCAGTTTGACCAGCTTATACTTGTCACCCTTACGTAACGTATCTCCACCTTGCCCCAAAACCAAAACACTCCCTTGAAAATCTATTACTCGAATTGGGAATATTGCGTTGAGGACTTTCTCTCCGGCCTTATTGGCAGCTTTTCGAGCAGCGTCTCCAATTGCCAGGGAATTAACTCTTCCTTGTGTTGAAGCCGCAAATTTGGTTTGAGAGCTTGCGACATCAATAATCCTATAATCTACACGACCGGATGCCCTGTTGATGGTCATTGACTGCCCGGTGGTTTTCATCGTTCGCTTGGTTGAAGATTTGCCGGCATCGACTACCTCACCGACAATAAGATAGTCTGTACCGGCACGCTGCCCTAAACGGGCCAACTCCTCTGTTGGGAAATCCTTGGAATGCAACGAACCCAGTTCTTTGTCCTGTTCTGCAAGAAATGCACGGTCAAGCATCGCAAATTTCCGGGTTTGCGTAAGGTAGTTTTCCAGCTCACGAACAAATGCTCTGCGGAACATATTAAGATTATCAGGATTGCCATTTGATGCGATCCTGAAATCACTGATTGCCATACGCAGTCTTTTAAGCTGTTTTGACTGGCTATATTTGGATACTCCAACCTCTAATGAAGCTTCCCAAAGGTTTCCCAGTTCAGCATTTTGCTCAATTGATACAATCTTCCAGTATTTTACCACTCCTTTGGTGGCCTTAGAAATATCTTGCTGAAAGCTTTCCTTCATTGCATATTCACTGCCGGCAGATGTTTCAGAAGAAACCTCTGATATGCTTGTAGCCATTGAGGAAGCAATTGTCGCTCCGTTGACCTGTGAGATTGCTTCAACAATTGATGAATTAATTGCATCTTGTCGGGTAGCACCTACACCTTCAGAAGCGACAACAATAGTCTTTAGCCTTGACCCTTCAGAAATCTGAGGTAAGACTAAAAAGACGGCAATTATTAGACATATCCGCATCATACACATCACCAATCGGCTGTTGCATTTACTAGATCAGCTGTATCAACTTTATTGGCCTTAGAGAATTTGATGATACTGCTAGTGGAAGTAACAAAGCTTGTTATCAAATCAGGAGCTCTCTTAGCATAACTTATCAAAGCGCCTAACTTAGCTATCGCTGTTGGATCTTTAATTTTTGAGACACTTTTACCCTTATCAATTGCAGTTTTTGAGCTGATAACCATGCCTACAGAACCTTTCCCGTAAGGCACAAGCGACTTGGTAAATGTGCTTTTGCCTTCAGCACTAAGCACTTTAGATTCAGCAAGTTTTGCGTCAATAGCTTTAGATACTTCTTGATTGCTTGTAATTTGCTTTTCCATATCGTCTTTTCCAGTAAGCTCACCTGCCTCAAGGGCCGAGGCATTTTGGGAAGCAATGGCAGACTGCTCTTTGAGCCCTAATGCATCAGCCATTAATACCTGCGATTTTGCAAGTTCCAAAAGAGCAGCTGAGACTTGTTTCAGCAATGCTGATTGATCATTTATAAGGGCATTAACATCAACACCACCACTTTTGCTACCTCCGCCTATTAAGCTTTTTGCGTCCCAACTCCACACATTTGAAGATACAAATAAACAAGTGACAAGAACGATTAGCGCAAATGATTTCCTCATTGTTTCCTCCTTAGTTTTAGTTATTTAATATTTTTGGCGTTCAGCTGCTCAACTATAGATTTTGCCGCTTCTTCAGCAGCGTTGTTGAGAGCATTACGCATGGCCACTTTGTCATTCGGTCCCAATCCAGAGAATTGAACGGGTCCGACTGATGCTACTTTCCTAGGCAATCGTTTCAAAATATTCCAAACCTGACCACGAACAGACACATAAACACGCCTTTGACCCGTAGTTGGATCAATGTCCTGTACCCCGACATCCAAGGACCCTGTGGCAAATAAAGAAACCTCACAGTCCTTCGCCGCGTTAATAGCTGATTTTCTGGACTTACGTGACATATCATCGTTAGCCTTAAACTCTTTGGCTATATCAGGACGTTCGATGCCACCGCAGTAACTAACAACATCGTCATAGTCGATTATTTCAAATCCAGCGGTTGAAAGCACTCCTGCCATTGCAGCATTGATATCCTGAGAACTCATTACTCTATATTGGCGACGTGTAGCGGATGTTTCAGTACTCCCTCCACGCAACTTCTTTTGAACTGAATTTGTGTCGGAACTTGCTGTCATCGAATTTCCTGACGCTGCCATGGATTCGTTTGCTGTTGAAGCCGTCTTTGTTTGAGAGACATCTATACGCTTGGCATCTTTTGTTTTTGCTGAAACCGCCTGCCGTGACACAAAAATAAATGTAAAGTTGCTTCCCTGCCCTGTCCCTTGCTGTCCCGCTGCGGAGAGACTCCCAAAAACGGCATCAACGGCAGTTTCGTTGACAGTTCCTTTGACCGTAAGAGTTATGATTTTAGAGTCTTTATCTACGGCTTCCTCCAATATTTTTAGATTCAACACATAGTTGTCTATGTTATTGATAAATTTATCTTTAACCTGCAAATACTGGTTCATTTTTGCGGCGCTGAACTTGGAAGTATACAACTCCCAAGCCTGCAATTTGGCTTCCCGCATTGCCCCGCTCTTTTCAGCGCCACTGGGATCGCTTGAAAAAAACTTCCCTTCATAAGGTAATGTAATCACACCGCTTACTTGTGTGGTTCCACCAAAAGAGAATACCGGAAACAACATCAGGATCAACACAGCGGAAAATGTTATAGTAAAGCTTGATTTAGAATATTGAGTTAACGACATTTCGATATTACCTCCTCCACATTATTCAATTGTTCTGAGACTTCATTGGGATCTTTAACCATACGAGATAGCGTTGTTTCATCTCTTTTTGAAATCTGCTGTGAGAAGCCTACAAATAGACCTCGTAAAGCAGTTTGTTGCCCATGCCAGACATCAACAGAAACATTATCTTTTGATGAAAAAACTGCAAAATTAACCTTCTTAAAGCGTTGATCAAAATAGTGTTTCCCAGATGCCGGACATGACAGATCAAACGTCGCAAAGGCACCGAATGCGTGTTTATCCGATTGACTGCTTCTTTTTTTCAAATATTTAAACGCATGAAGTTTTATATCAAATACATAATCAGCTTCAGGTAATTTTAATTGTAAAACGGTAGCATCGCTGAAGCGCATTGGCATCTTTCCACCTACAGCCTGCCCTTTGGTGAAAGGAACCAGAGAAACCTTCTGTTCTTTTGATAAAATAGACTCAAAAAGCTGGATCGTTTCAGAAGCATAGGCCTTTGCCGAAGAACCTGCAGGCAATTGATTAACCAATTGAGGGGCCAAATCAAGTGAACCCACTTTAAGAAAGAATGGATATGATTCCTTGATTTCTACAGAATTTACGCGCTTTACCCATTCCTGGAAAATAGATTTGTCTTTATCGTTTGTATTCAAATAAATTTGTTCAAAAACTTTACGATGTGAATCATGGTCGCGATCATTGTCATCAATTTCTTGATATTGAAGCATTGCCGGAAAATTCGCGAGCAAAAGCTTTTTGTCAAAATCAAATAACATGACTTGCGCAAGGACTCGATAGATATACAACGTTCTATTTTTCCAACCAACTTTCTCAACAGATTCTTGTGACAGACCAAATGCCAGCGCTAAGCTTTTTCCATTCCTAATGTCTCGTTTTGTATCCAATAATTTTTCTTTTCTATTGTAATGATGTTTTACTACTTGCCGCAAAGCATGATCTAACACGGGGATTCCATTCTCAGTTGTCTTGGAGTTTAGTTCAGCCGCATAAGGATAGCGTTCCTGATTTTCTGAATAATCACCTACAAAAGAAAATCCGGCATAAATCAACGCTCCATCCGCAAATACATTAGGGATAAAAAGGAAAAAAAGGAATCCGATCAAAAAAAACATTCGAATCATAGACAGAACACATTGTGATTCGACAAACAAACTTTTGAGAAATCTGGAATTAGTATTCAATATGAGTTCTCCCACGGTAAAAACATCGCACCGCTATCCGCTCCAAACTCCGATCCTTATAAATGCAAGTATCGTTTACACGAAAATGTGTTGCTAAATATTCAATTTAGCAGCTCCCGATATCAGAACCGCAAAACCAACTTGCAAAAAGAGACCGCAATGGAAGCTTTTTTTCCTGGTAGTTAACCCCTGGCTCAAACGGAAGAAGTTCGATTGCATCCAGGAGTTCGTTCGATCTTGCACCTTTTAAATCTTATTTGCAATAGGTGTTTTTTGGTAGTATTTTAGAAACTATATGGTGGTGTTTTGGGTGGTTTCGATCGGTGATACAAACATCGCGCATTACTTTTTCTGCGATGCGATTCTTGCCATGAAGTGCTATGTCTCGTGCTCAAAACAGGGTTCTGATATTCCTCTTATACCAATTTTAAATATGGATACTTATATGACATTTTTTAGAAATTCTACACTTGCTATTCCCGGCTCTAACCATTTCAGCGATATTCATTTCTTCAGGGTTTAAACATTTTTCTTTTTAAATTTCGATCTTCATTTCGCGATTGTCATAGCGGGATCATATCTGCCAGAAACCGTCGGGCTCTGGGCATTCTTCGTGGCTCGACGAACTTCCTGAGACAGATAGGAAGTCAGCTCGCCGAGTGTGACTGCTGCATCATTGTTGTAGTCTGCGTTGCCCTCCAATCCCTTGAGCAGGAAATAGGTGAACACGCCGTGACCACCGCCCCAGTCTTTGCTTTCCTGGGAGTACTGGTTCTCGTAACTGGCGCTGATAACACAAACCCCCTCACCAACATTCGCCAAGGGATCATTGCCGGTGCTGACCGGTCTTACCCTTATGCCACGATTGAATCTGGGAGCGACATCGAATGACTGGCTGACGCCGCCCGAATGACAGGCGTCTGCAATGACGATGGCTCGCTTTGCTTTGATGTAGCGATTCAGTGCGGTCTTAATGTCCCACATAGGAAAGCCGGTACTGGAAATATTGTCATATCTGCAGTCGTATGGCAGGAAAAAAAGATTGTCAGGATGGTCGGGTGACTGAGGGCTCCCGTGTCCTGCAAAATAGATCGTGACAATGTCTTCCTCAAACGTTTGTCCAAGCCAGTTGAATAAAGCATCCTTGATGTTTGCGGCCGTAGCCTTGTTATCCAACAATAGCTTCACCCGGGCTGGTGCAAGTTTACCACCTTGTGGAGATATTAGCCATTTGTAGAATGATTCTGCGTCGCTTGATGCGTACCGCAAAGCCGGTATACGGGTGTCATCATACTTTGAGATTCCCACAATGACAGCCCACCTTTTCCTCTCTGTGTGCCTAGACTTGCTGGACGTAGTCGGCGGCCGCTTCTCAGGGACTGCTGGCTCTGCTACTTGTGAATAGGATAGCGGCGGCGACGCGGTGGTGCGCCTTAGAATGAAATGAACGGTTTCAGGGATCGCTGTCGGTGCTCCGGTGTTCAGCATTGGCTCCCTGAACATCTTAATGTCACTGGCATATCCTTTCATTTCAGCCTTCATATTGTAGGTGCAGCCGATCTTATCGGGTATCGTCACTGTGAGTGGAGTGTGGCCTTTGTAGGTCCCATCTACGCTTATGTTCGCGCCAGACGGCTCCGAAGTGACGTAGCTGGTCGCAGTACAACCGACCAAGACACAGGATAACCAGCATACGAAAAGGAATGCAGTCCACACTCTTACGCAAGTTCGTCTCTGATCCATAGTCTGTTCTCTTCCGAACACCTCAGCGCCCATAGAAAAGTTAATAACAGGGGGATTTCGAAAACCACATACTCAAATTTCATTACTGAAAGTCGAAAGTTAGAAATAGCAGCATAACAGCTGAAACTCCAAAAAGATCCTACGGACGACAGACAATTTCTAAAATCAGTTTGAGCTTACAAACCAGAATGAAGACTATGAATAGAACATCTCTCCCTATTTTTTACCGGGTATCGAGGTATTAACTTAACCGACTTCACTGACATCATCGATTTCCAACTAAAATCGACTGCAAACAGCACAGCTACCCAATATTTCGCCAAAAATTAGAATTGCTGGGGGCCAGTCGCTACAAAGCCCAAAAGATCAATTCAGAAGGGCCAGTAAAGAATGTCATATTTATTTTTCAAAAACTGTTACTTTGTTAAAGTAGCTTAACTTTTATGAATAATCGCTATTTTAGACGGTAAAGAACATCTTTCCAATAGGTGTTTTTTGGGTGCAATGGTGCAGAAGATGGTGGGTTTATGGTGGATCCTGCAGATAATAACGGAAATGAGATATTAATTGCTCAATGAACCAAGTTTCACCACTAGACTCATTTTTTTCCCTCGTAAACCCAGTTTTTTTCTGATATTTTTCCTGTGCCAGTTAACTGTCTCAATGCTTATGTGAAGTGTTTCAGCGATTCTATGGTTGCTTTCTCCGTCTCGAATCTTGCTGGCAATACGCAGTTCTTGAGAGCTTAAACATAATAGTTCGGCAGGGATACTGTCTCTTGCCTTTTGAAAAAGATCAATTGAGGCCGCCTCATTCTTGTTCATCTGACTCTCTTCAGGGCCGCTTTTTTCAAGATTCAAGGATTGAATTTCCTGGGATATTTTTTTCAGTACATCCCTTTTGTTTTGAAGACGGTCCTCAGCCTTTTGTTGCAGCTCACGGTGAACATTTTGGAGCGCCTTCTCCGTCCGCTTGCGCGCAGTGATATCTCTTGCAATGTTGTTAATACCGATCACGTTTCCATCATTATCGTAGCGAAAAGAAGTTGTCCAAAGCATGTGATGGATTTCTCCATCTCCATTAACCTGTCGGTTTTCAATGGCACCGCTGGTTTGGGACCTTGCGATTTTCTCTTCAAACCATTTTATCGTACGTTTTCTGTCATCGGGGTGAATGAAGTCAAAAGCAGGCTTGCCGATACAGTCTTCAGGGGCTAACCCAAATATCTTATGTGATATATGATTTACATAAATGAACTTACCGTCTTTATCGACCCTTGTAATCAGATCATCGGTTCCCTCAACAATCTCTCTATATTGCTCTTCACTCCCCCGCAGTGCCTCTTCGGCCTGCTTACGATCGGTAACATCAATGATAGATACCAACATCTTCGACCATGTTTCCTCGTAGCCCGGTGCCAGAGAACATTTAATGAAAAGATGTTTATTTTCACCCTTCGCAGTTTGATTGACCGCCTCACCTTCAATAGAAGTTTTTCCTTCACATAAGGAAATAATTTCATCTTTAAACATCTCGTAAGATTCTTCGGTAAAAAATTTAGCCAACCCTTTCAAGAACTCTTCTTTCGTTTCAACTTGATACATATCCACAGTGGTTTTATTGATATCAACAATCTTCACCATAGCCATACAATGGGCAAGATCTTCCGGATGTTCCTCAAAATATGTTCTAAAGTTGTTGATACCCTTATCTCTCAAACTGTCAATAAATGATTTGACAGCAGAAAAATCTTCCTCCCATAAAGAAATTGGAGAATCCTCAAACAAAACACGATATTTCTCCTCACTCTCCCGTAGTGTCTCCTCTGCCTGCTTAATATCACTAATATCACGTAGTGCTCCCATCATACCGATCGGTTTGCCTGCGTTATCCCGAATTATTGAATTGTGCATCATCGTTGGAAAGACAGTCCCATCACGTCTTGTATGCCAGATTTCCCCTTTGAACTCACCTGTCTCTTTGACCTCCCGGTTGGCTTCTTCCACGGAGGGCCTCTGGTGAAGAGCATGAAAAACAGAGAGATCTTTCCCTATAAGTTCTTCAGAGGAATATCCGTGCATTTGTGCAAAGGCGTCGTTTAGATATTCCAAATTACCATCCATATCAACCACAGCTATACCTTCACTGCTTTGCTCTATAGCTAATGAGAGAGTTTGAAGTCGATCCCCGAATCGTGGCTTTATATCGGGTCCTTCTTCCAACTCTTTAACCCTTTGTTCCAATTCTTCGTAGGTTGGCTTTTTGGCCATTAGAAAATCCTCCATTTATTATTGTGACAGGAGTGGGCCATGATGCGAAAAACAGGTATGCATGGGTAAGTAAATCCATGAGAGACTTATGATATCAAATCCTAAAACATTTGATTGATATTAAAAGCCACAAAATGTCAAGATTTCGTGCATTATGTTGCGAGTAGGCCTAACCCCTTGAAAACAGTAAGATT
>CAYWIG010000019.1:2985-12591 GCA_964458295.1 uncultured Myxococcales bacterium | reverse complement strand
CCAACTCACCCTCACCCCTATTCGCTTCTATCTTTCAGCTTTTCTGACCTCTGACTTCCGACCTCCGACCTCCGATCTCCGACCTCAGACCTCAGACCTCCGACCTCAGACCTCTGTCTTCACCCCTCCGTCTTCAGTCCTCCGACCCCCGGCATCAGACACAAGTCAACGGTCTTTGATCAAAAAGGCAACTGGGTTATTAAGCATAGATCCGAGCATCGCGCCTACTTCTCTACAGTCCGCAACCAGACGCTTATGCTCTTCCGACGACAGGTACCCGCAATCACATGCAAAATCCAGCCAGGTATCCGTTTCAGCATTTTCCCCGTCTGCGTCGGTCAACTTACTAATGAAATGGGCTTCATAGCGTCTCTTGGCCCAAGCCTCTCTCAAATTCGCGCAGACGGACCTTGAAGACCTTCGAATCTGATCTGTCAGAGAGAACTTTTCCTCCCCCGGCCAAGTCTTGCTGAGTCTAAATATCGTCATCGCCAAGCCATACGCCTTCTGATAAACTCTCAAATCTTTCGCCGAATTAATCTGCACAATCAATAACCTCCGACCTCTGACATCTGACTTCCGATCTCCGTCTTCAGACCTCTGATCTCCGACCTCTGCCCTCCGACCTCTGACCTCTGTCTTCACCCAAATAGTTAAGAGGCAAGGCTAAAAGTATGTTCGACTTTCAAAAATGCCTTTTCAGTGCCTTCAACACTTGTTCCTGTTTCAACTAAAGGAAAATCTTTTTCCAGAAACTCCAATTCACACCGGTCTGGCAATTTTTCAATCAATTCAGGATGATCTGTTAAATACCTCAAAAAATCAAAAACCAATGAGATGTTTTTCTTTACGATCTCGTCTTTCCTCATTTCCTTAATCTCCTCTTAAATCGATCCCGATACCACCTCCATCTATCCCTGATATCTTGTTCTGCATAAATCAAAGCGGTCTTTAAATCAGGAATATCCAGAGGATGCTTCTCCTTTTTGCCGCCAGGAAAAATGACATCCCTGTGCAGGAAACCATGGGAACAATCATATCTTACCACAGCGTACCACTCAGCTTCAAACTTCGCTTCATATTGAACAACCATGTTGACTACTTTGCCTTTTTCAGTCTCAATTCTTAGTCTGAGTCTATCATCCCCCGAATTACTGATTGTCTTGGTAATCTCTTTCTTGGCCATAATTTTTTGCTCTCTCGACGGGACTCATTAAATGCTTAACCGCAAGAACCCAAAGTACGCAAAGACTATTTTTCAATTTTTCCTTCCCAAATCCTGCCCTCCGACTTCCGATCTCTGACCTCTGATCTCCGACCTCCGACCTCACCCCTCCGACCTCCGTCCTCCGACCTCTGATCTCCGACCTCTGATCTCCGACCTCAGACCTCAGACCTCTGTCTTCACCCCTCCGCCCTCCGACCTCCGACCTCTGCCCTCCGACCTCTGTCCTCCGACCTCCGATCTCAGATCTCCGGCCTTCCAACCAAGCCTGAAACATCAGCACACCCCATAGATGATACGCCCAGTTTCGCTGACCGGCAAGGTGTTCATTCCATTTCTCACGCACCGGGACCGGGTTGAAAAATCCTTCGCGCATCAATCGACCTTCATCCAACAGGGCCTCGGCCCACTCCTTCAGCGGGCCTCGCAGCCAGGCATCGAGAGGGACACCGAACCCCATCTTTGGACGTTCAACCAACTTCCTCGGTACATACTTGTACAACACCTGCCGTAACAGCCACTTCCCCTGACCGTCACGTATTTTCATTGAAAGAGGCAAGCGCCAGGCGAACTCCACCACGCGGTGATCCAGCATAGGAACTCTGGTTTCTAACGACACCCCCATGGCGGCCCGGTCCACCTTCACCAGGATATCGTCAGGCAGATACGACACAAGATCAAGATACATCATGCGATGTGAAAAATCCTTCAGATCCGGCTGGTCCGCAGCATCGAACAGCATACGCGGATAATTATTTAGCAAGGCAACAACCTTTTCCGGTCGTTTCCAGAACGATACCAGCCCCTGATACATTTCTTCTGCCGATCGCGCAGGCAAAACGCCTGCTAACTTATGGAACTTATCACCCGGGTTGGCATATCGCCATGCCTCAGGCAGTAATTTCGACAAACCGCGAAAAACCGTATCCCAGGCATGGGGCGTCAGGGCGGAAAGCCCCCCTGCCAGAGCTACCCGCAGCCGTCGAGGCACTAAACCAAACCGCCTCTGAAAACGGGGGCCCCAATAATGCCTATTATAGCCGCCAAAAAGTTCGTCACCGCCGTCACCAGAAAGGGCCACGGTTACATGACTGCTCGCCAGTTCGGCCACCAGAAAAGTGGGAATCTGGGAAGAATCGGCAAACGGCTCATCGTACAATCCTGGTAGACGCGGGATCACCGCCATCGCTTCTTCGGGTGTAACGTATAATTCCGTATGGTCGGTCCCCAGATGCCGGGCCACCTTTTTTGCCTGCTCAGCTTCGTTGTATCCCGAACTGTAGGAGCCGATCGTAAAGGTTTTCACCGCACGGCTCGACTGCGCCTGCATGAGAGACACAATCGTGGAAGAATCCACGCCACCGGAAAGAAACGCGCCGAGTGGCACATCTGCCACCATCTGTTTGGATACAGACTGCCGCAGCAGCCGTTCCAGTTCTTTCCGCGCCTCATCATCGCCTCCGGCAAACAAATTCCGTTGCCCTGTTTCGGCCATTTTACTTGCCGACCAGTACGTCGTTGGCTCGGCTTCTCTCTCGCCCGGCCGCACAACAAAAAAACTTCCCGGAGGGAGTTTGTGAATACCCTTATAGATCGAATAGGGAGCAGGAATATAGTTATATCGGAGAAAAAGTGCCAGCGCCCCACGATCAATATCGCCCTGGAAGGCCGGATGCACTCGAAGGGCCTTCAATTCCGAGCCAAAAATAAAGACATTATCCTGCCAGCCATAGTATAACGGCTTTTCACCAAGACGATCCCGCACCAATGTCAAGACACGGATCTTACGATCCCATAAAGCAAAGGCGAACATGCCCACGCATTTTTTGAGCGTTGCCGAAACCCCCCAAGCATCAACAGCGGCAAGCAACGTCTCGGTATCCGAATGTCCACGCCATGCAACCCCTCCCAGTTCTTCACGCAACTCCAGGTGGTTATAAATCTCGCCGTTATAAACAATAACAAAACGACCCGACTGGGATATCATGGGCTGATGTCCAGCTGGAGAGAGCTCAAGGACAGAAAGCCGGCTGTGGCCAAGGGCAATGCCCCGTTCACCGTCCAACCACACACCGGAATCATCCGGACCACGGTGAACAATCCTGGATGCCATACTCCGTGCAACCTGTTCAGCTTCCGCCGAGTTAAAACCCCTCGGACTAAAAAAACCTGCAACACCGCACATATTTAACGCCTTATTCCCAAAACCCTATTACAAACAACAAGAAAATTTTTGCGCCTTTGCGTCTTTGCGTGAGGCCATTTTATTTTGTCTTTTGCGCCTTTTTGCGGCTACACCTTAGGAAATGACCGAACGAAGCATCCGTTCCAACCGTGGCGCCTGCGTCTGCAGAGAATACTCTGATTCCACCATAGACCGGCCTTCTTGTCCCATACGAAAACGAAGTTGAGGGTCCTCAATAAGACGTGACAGCGCATCAATCCATTCATCGGTAGTTTTTGCCAAGAAACCATTTTCCCCATGCCGAACAATCTCGGCATTGACGCCTACCGGAGAGGCAACCACCGGTTTACCGCAAGCCATATACTGGATCAGCTTATAGCCGCACTTGCCCCGTTCATAAGGTTCATCCGGCAAAGGCATGAGACCTATATCAAAGTCCTGAATCTCTGCCACTTCAGTATTTTCCTGCCAACGGCTGACCTCTACCGGCAAGCCCTGAAACTGCTGAGGATTCGGCCCAACGGCGACAATGCGGACGTCATATATGCTAACCACTTTCTTAAGCACGCCAGCAATTCCTAAAAGAAATTTAGCAGTGGCTGGAGTTCCAATCCAACCTACCTTTAAGCTCCTGTCAACATCTCGGACCGGAACAGAGTAACGGTGAACATCCACCACGGTAGGAACTTTTTCGATCCGTCTTGCGCCTGCCGAATGTGCATATTTACCGAGGTAATCGTTCCCCACAACAACCAGCTCAGCCATTGCCATGATTCTATTGATTTTTTGTCCCAGCAGGCGAGAAACACCCGGGAAACGCTGTGACTCATACCAGTCAAAAATGGCATCATCATAATCTACGGCCAAAGGCACCGCAGACGGGTAAAGAGCTTTTTCAAAACAGGCCGGCAACCAACGCAACAACTCTGCTTCCATCCATATGGCATCAAACCGTGGAGCACTCAGAACCGTTCCCAAACGGGCAATATAGCTTTTCAATACCGAAAAAAGGGGCGCTTTACCGTTATACAAATCCGCCAGATAATTATCCCCAAAAAAAGGCCTGGTGGTAAACGAAAACCCCATTTTTTCCAGATATGGAAGGTATTGAAAAAAACGCAACCTGCTGCTGGCGCCAAGACGGGTATAACGGCTGAGCAGGAGTATATGCGGAGACTTCATATTGGGACCTTTGAAAAATGTTCAATTTTGCTACATGTCATGTTTGATTTCTGTGAATTATCTGCCTTTTTGCGGCTTTATCAACCATTAAACTGCAAACCAGTCATCATTTCCTACGTTTCATATAGCCTGAAACCAGCCTTCTTACCCCGTCCTCCATTAACACAACGTGCTGATAACCAAGCTCTTCCTGTATGGATTTGATTGAATATATCGACCGTCTTGTCAATGCATCCAATCGAGATACTGTCAGAGGAAACCTTGGCACCTTCCCCATTATTCCGGCCATAACCCGCAACATAACCTCCGGAAATCTCAACTTGGGACACTTGCAGCCAAGTTCACTAGATATTATTTCAACAAACCTCTCCATACTGCAATGATCAGAAAGATTAAAAATCTTGATTTTGGCACGCTCCATCGTTCCACAACGGATCAGCCCTTCGACTACATTATCAACATGAATATAGTTCGCCGACGTTCCTTTATTACCCACGAAGAAAAACAACCCCCGTTCAACCATTGCTATAAAATCAAACAATGACTGGTTGGTCATTTCTTCACCATACACGTTTGAAGGACGTAAAACCGAGTAAGTGAATGCCCCCTTGCGTGCAGCACTAATAACGATCTCATCCGATTCGGTTTTGGTAGCCTCGTATTCACCAACCGGATTCAAAGGCGACTGTTCAGTTATTAGGCCGGTTGAAACCGGGCCATACACACCAACACTGCTTAACTGTACCCAATGACCAATACGACTACTTGCTGCTTCTACAAGGCATTTTGTGCCCCCAACATGTAGACTTCGCATGCTATTTTCATCTGTCAATTGCCCGGCGCAATGGTAAAGGACATCCACGCCATCAACAAAAGGTAGAATATGATCAGATGCGGTCAAATCGCCTTCAAACCACTCTGCTGAATCCGGCAACCCTGTTTCCACAAGTGGTCGTCGTGAAAGAACACGTACATGATCACCTCGCTCAAGATGACGCAGAAGGAGCTTTCGGCCAATAAAACCTGTGCCACCTGTAATCCCTACATTCATAAATCCTCTACACGCTTCTCAAAAGCCGCATCAGGAACAATCCGGAGTTTCTAACATATCGAACCAAGTTACCGAACGTCCACTTACATCTCCATAATACATTATCCGGTTTACCCCAAATCATATTTGACAAAATCATAACACATAATCAAGACGGGGCATCAGGTATAACGCCAACCTTCTAATCCAATTATTCTTGTCCAACAATTGTATCCAATGTCTTTTATCTTCAGGAAGACCTTCAATGTAATCTTTGATATCATGCGCCCCTACTCTTGTTAGAGTATCACTATTTGAATCATATACATAAATTGGGCCACCAACCTCAAATTCAGAACCAAACTTTTTGTCGACTACCTTATCATTCTCATAGGAGAATCTTTTGTTTATTGGAGCCACCTTATAGCCTTTACCCGTGGCATATTTGAAAATTGCATTCACCATAACTGTATCCGAGAAAAACTCAATATGGCTAACTATCCCAAACTTACTATAGTGGTTATGTGAAACAAATAACACCTTAGTCTTATCAAACTGCTCCAGAGCGCGGCTTTCTGCAATATTCTGGATGATTTCTTGTTGCTTATTGTTCCAGACTTTCCAGTGATCTGAGATTCCAAGAACACAAAAAATGAATATCGCAAAAACTAATGTCCCGCTCCTTTTCCCATTCATCAAAAACATAACTATCATAAACGATATTAACAACGAACCGAATATAGTTGTTCTGTTCCCAATGTTGAATGCCAGTTGAGGATTGTATCCTGTTAACGCATACAATCCAAATGCCAGAAATACAACAAGAATAATGCTAAGGAGGAGTTCAGTGCTTGCCCGTTCTCTTGTCACCTCATAATATCGGTAGAACAAATAAACACTTATACACCCAATTAAAATTGATAATATTGATAGTTGTGTGAATGAATAATAGATCTTGAGCCAGAATGAAGGTCCCAAGACTGAGTCTATGAAGGTAGCCACCTGAAGAATATATTGCTTTAGTATCTTTGGAACATTTAAGATATCTCCGGTTCTATAATCGCTCAGTCCAAATATCCTTTTCATTATAACATAATAGGCGATATACACAATTTGAGGCAGTAGAAACAGTACAAACTTATAGTATTGTTTTCGCAATAGAAATAGTAAAGACAAACCAAAGAAGTAAGGAGGTGAAGCGTAACTAGAAAATGATGCTAGGATCCCAAATAGAAAGCCAGTTTTAAATTTCTTTTTATTTATTAAGTAATGTGCATACATCACCAAAGCTGCAGTTATAATCATATATTGTCCAATAATATGAAAATTAGTAGAATCATGCGTCGGAAACAAGATAAACATAGTTGAAAACAGCAACGCCTTATATCGATGCATATAATCCCTTGCGAACAGGTAAATCAAGAAGATGCATCCAGACGAGGTAATAATCTTTACCAAGTCATAAAAGAATGTGTTGTGCCCGATCAGGTAAAATAAAATAGAATCGTAATAAATAATTGGAATTATAAACCAATATGATGGATTATTGCATACGTCTACGGTAAGCAACTGCCCCAACGTCCAATTGGAATAACGCGCCATATCGATATAATCATCGGAATGAATGCCAGTTCCCAAATATAAATACGTTAACAGAAGGCACAGGACCAGAAACGCTATAGGTAGTTTTTTCATAACTCCTTAAGCCATCACCTTACACAACGGAATGGCCCTCTACACATTTTTGTTAGAATAAAACATAATGGAACTGGCATTTAACCACAACTAAAATACTTATCATATGTTACCGATGGAACTATACTAAGGTTTGATAAGATTTTAATCGGTAACCTCAAAGCTTTAATAAAATTATAACTTGTGGAATAGTCACGAAAAGTTTTCACCGGCAATGATAAATATTCTTCAAACTCTTCACGACTAACTCCCAGCCACTTGATACACTTATCAATAACCTCCGGATCCTCTATGACATAGATGTCCTTGAGTTTATCCAACGCCTCTTTTCTTCTCATTTGATTCGACCGAATTAGCGCAGAATAATTATACCTTCTCCTATCAATATTAAATTTTACCCTTAATACGTAAGCCATTAAAGACTGATATAAATCATCATAATAATGAGCACCCGGATTTACCCAGTCTAACTCTTTCTCTAACAATTTATCTACACTGTTACGGACATAATCGACATAATAAAGCAATGGAACAGTCTTGATTTGTTTTACAACGGTATAATAAAATAAATGAAACATGTTCAAATTGAAACCAGGATTTTCAGGTAACCATTTACTCAATTTCGTTATGCCATATTCTCTATGAACAGTTTTTAAATACTTACCATCTAGATAATTCCATTCCAAAGGAGCAATTCCCTCGGTACGAAAAGATTGCCCAATAAGCGTGTATTTAATATTTTCTTTCGCAGCTGTCCCATACAAAGCGGTCGCAATGCCAACATCTGTACTTTCTTCTAAATCGGGAGTAGATGCTTTGAGGAAAGCGAGTCTGAGATCTTTTGATTCATGAATATCAGAGGTAACTGTTCGAACTTCTATGTTAAGCTTTTTGGCACTCTTTCGTATATTATCCCCAGCTACAGGATTACCAAGATGATCATTAAAATGTACTGCCAACGGTCTGAGTCCCAACTGTTTTGCCAAAAATAAGGTATATATACTGTCTCTACCTCCGCTAATTCCAATAACGCAATCATATTTATTTCTTTCGCCTTTTCTTTTTATCCTCTTTATGATTTTTCCTAGCTCCCGTCCTCCTTTTGGGTTTAAAGGATATTGCTTATCCATTTTCTCTTGAAGTTTGCAATAGTTACATACACCATTTACATCAAATGTAACACCGGCCACAGTTGTATCGTTTACACACTTTTGGCAAATTTGATATTCACATTCCACACCGCTTCCTCCAACACAAATTCTTTTCAGTAAAATGGTCTTATTTTTGTAAAAAATAGATACTACAAATAACGAGGGATATGCCAATTATCTTATTTATTGTTAGATTTTCTCCAAGGAATATAAAGGCAAGCAATAAAAGGAAAATAAAGTTGAGTCCCACCTGTGCTGGATAAGCAATCGAAATCTCCATTCGGGACAACGCAATGGCAAATAAAAAAGGGGCAATAAAAAATAATACTACGCCGCTGATCACTAAAGGAGATTTCAGCAGAGCAATAAAATATTTCATAACAAAGTGAAAGGAATTAAGCGGAATTTCGCCAAGTTCATTTATCTTATATTTGATAACGAATACACCATAAGCATTAAAAAGCACGCTCAGAAAAAGCATGCCCCAACTTAGAAAAACGTTTTTTATAGCCATAAAATACGTAGACTCTGAATATTGTTGTAATCAACCATTCTTGTCGTTATGCAATTCTCCATTCTGGAGCGTGTTCTTTTCCATCACGTATTTTGACCTTCCGCGCGTCTCATCATAAGTTCGCCAGAGATACTCACCAATCATACCTAACATCACCATTTGCACTCCACCCATTATAAGCATTACAATCATAAGCGACGTCCATCCAGCAACCGCTGTTTTTTTAAGAAGGGCCTCGATAAATATCTGTGCTCCATATATTAACCCGACAAGAGCAACGATAACACCAATAATACTCATTAATCTAAGGGGACCATAGCTGAAAGAGATTAATGAATCAAAAAAAAGCTTCAACCGCTTTGAAAGTCCCCATTTTGATTTGCCGGAATGTCGCTCTTCTTTTGTATATTCGATACTTGTCTGAGAAAAACCGAGCCACGCGATAAGCATATAAACTGATGTGTTCTTTTCAGGTGATTGGTTGAAGGCTTCTATCACTTTTCTATCGGCAAGAAATACATCAGCTCCGGTCGGTGCCTGCCGGATATCTGTCAGATGATTCATAAGGAAATAAAACAGGCGGGAAAGGGTACGAGTAACAAACTTTTCCCCCTCGCGATTTTT